>JAGOCV010000080.1 GCA_017998575.1 Burkholderiaceae bacterium | reverse complement strand
GCCTTGTAGTCCAGGCTGGCCGGGAAGACGCCGGCGCCCGACATGGTGTCGAAGAAGCTCTTCCAGCGCGCGTCGGTCATGGCGCCCAGGCCCAGCGTCTTCGCGTCGCCGCTGTCGACCAGGCCGCGCTCGCGCATCTGCTTCATCTTGTAGTGGAACAGCTCCTCGGTGTGCGGGGGGTTCATGGCCATCACAGCCTTCATGGCGGGCGTGTAGTCGCCGCCCATGCATTGCTCCCAGCCGGCGCGCGAGGCGTCGAGGAAGGCCTGCACCACCTGCGGCTTGTCATCGATGGTCTTCTTCATGCCGAACACGGTGGTGGCGTAGTTCTGGTAGCCGTGGTCGGCCAGCAGGATGCTCACCGGCGGCGAGGGCAGCTGCTTGCCGAGCAACAGCGCGTCCTCGGTGACGTAGCCCTGCTGCACCGCCTTCGGATCGGCCAGGAACGGCGCGGCCGAGTAGGTGTAGGGGCGCAGCTGGCTGTCGGAGAAGCCATGGCGGCGCTTGAGGAACTGCCAGAACTCCTGCTGCGAGAACTTGGCCACCATGATCGGCCGGCCTTTAAGGTCGGCCAGGGTCTTCACGCCCTGCCCCGCATGGGCCACCAGCGTCTGCGGATCCTTCTGGAAGTAAGCCGCCACGGTTTGCGCGGCGATGCCGTTGACCGCCATGTGCAGCGTGGTGAAGCTCGATCCCATGCCCAGTTGCACGTCATTGGCGGCCACCAGCAGCGGCAGGTTGCGGTCGGGCCCGCCGTTGACGATCTCGACGTCGAGCCCGGCCTTTTCGTACAGGCCCTGGGCCTTGGCCTGGAAGAAGCCGCAGTGCTCGGCCTGTGCCAGCCAGTTCAGGCCGAAGCGCAGCTTCTCCGCCGCCTGGGCGGGCGCGAAGGCGCAGGCGGCGGCCAGCGCAGTGGCCGCGAACAGGCGGCGTCGGACGACAGATGCTTTCATGGCGATACCTCGGTCAGGGTGGGTGATGAAGGAATGGAATCGGTGACGGAACGTGCAGCGCCCGCGCTCAGACCGGTCCGGCCTGCATCTGCGCGAGTCCGTCGCGCAGCCTGGCGATCAGCGCAAGCAGCGTGCGCCGCTCGCCGCGCGTGAGCTGCCGGTCGAACTCGCGCTCCTTGCGCGCGGTGACGGCTTCCACCCGCGCATGCAGGCGGCGGCCCGCGGCCGTGATGCACACGCGCTTGCGGCTGCCGTGCTCGGGGTCGGGGTCGATGCGGATCCAGCCTGCGGCCTCCATGGTCTGCGCCATGCGCGTAACGGCGGCCTTGTCCTGGCCATTGGCGGCCGCCAGCTGGCCCAGGGCCCAGCCGTCCTCGCGGTCGAGGAAGGAAAGCAAGGTGATCTGCTCGGGCGATACGCCGGTCAGGCCGGCCTCGGCCAGCCGCAACACATAGTGGCGGCGCGCCAGCACACCCGCCAGCCGCAGCTGGTAGCCGATCGAATCGGCCAGCATGTAGTCCACGTCGGCGCCACGCATGCGTTGCCTGTTCCCGTATCCGGTTGAGATGCCGGGAGCAGCGCAACTTGCATGCCAAGCGCCATGCCCGGCATGGCGCGGCGATCAAAACAGTTGATGGATCAACTGCTTGGGGACGAAACCTCGGGCCGGCACACGCGTGCCCGGCCGCAGGGATCAGGGGGAGCCGCTCACGCAGATGGTGCGGCCCGCATTGCGATGCACGGCAGCGGTGCGGGCGGGGCCGGCCCTCAGCGCTGCCGCGCGTGCCTTGCGCAATCGGACGGGCGGGCCTCGGGTGCCACCGGGCAGCGGTTGAGCTCGAACGGTGAGAGCGACAGCAGCGTGGTGAGCGCGCTGGCCACCATGGTCACACCCCAGAAGGCGAAGAACGCCACCGTGTACACGCCCTGGCGCGACAGCGGCAAGGGCTGGCCGGCCCAGTGCAGGTCGCCCGGATCGACCAGCGCGAACACCAGCATCTCGAGCAGGCAGGCGGCCAGGAAGGCGGGCCAGGCGATCCACATGATGCGTTGCGTCCACATGTCTCGTGTCTCCTTGTCGTGGGTGTCCGGAACGGATGGCGCCGCGGCCGCCTGCGCTCAGTTCGCCGGCGCCGGCAGGTCGTCGCTGGGCGTGGCGGCGTGGTTGCGCGCGCGCATGGCGGGCACGAGGCCGCGCTCGGCGTCGCGGCGCGCGGCTTCGAGGCGGGCCTCGTCGCGGGCGGCTTCGCGCGCCTCGAGCGTGCGGTTGATCTCGATGCCCTGGCGGTAGTAGTCCTCGGCCACGATCGGGTTGGGACTCTTCACCGCGATCCACACCGTGGCGATGCCGGCCACGATGACGGCGGCCGGGCCGGCCAGCACCAGCCAGACGTAGCCGAACTTCCACCAGGGAGCGGCGGGGGCTGCGGCAGTGCGGAGGGTGGTGGTGTTCATGACGGACTCCTTGACGGGAAAGTTCTCAGCGCGGCACCAGGAAGACCGACTTCTCGGACACGTGGGCATCGGCGTCCACGGCCTGGATGGCGAAATGGATGGTGTGCGAGCCGGGCTCGGCACTGCCATAGGGAATCTGCAGCCGCACCGCGACCCAGCGCGCCTCGGCCGGGCCGACGGCCACTTCGCCGCCGGCGTCGAGCGTCAGCCCGTCGAGGCCGCTGGCGGTGATGCGGTAGGTCTGCGCCACCTCGGTGGCGTTCATCACCTGCAGGCGGTAGACGTTCTCCAGCCGGCCGCCCTCGACGATGCGCGAGAGCGCGGCGCGGTCGCGCACCACGTCGACCTTGAGCGGCGTGCGCATCGCCAGACTGATGAGCAGGCCCATCGACAGCGACAGCAGGATCAGGCCGTAGACCAGCACGCGCGGACGGAACACGCGCCGCAGGATCTCGCGCGCGCTCCAGCCGGCGGCCATGCCGTTCTCGGTGGTGTAGCGGATCAGGCCGCGCGGGTAGTTCATCTTGTCCATCACCGTGTCGCAGACGTCGACGCAGGCGGCGCAGCCGATGCATTCGTACTGCAGGCCGTTGCGGATGTCGATGCCCGTGGGGCACACCTGCACGCACAGGCTGCAGTCCACGCACGAGCCCAGGCCCAGCGCCGCCGGATCGGCCTTGCGCGAACGCGAGCCACGCGGGTCGCCACGCGCCGCGTCGTAGCTCACCACCAGCGTGTCGCGGTCGAACATGGCGCTCTGGAAGCGTGCGTAGGGGCACATGTACATGCACACCTGCTCGCGCATGAAGCCGGCGTTGCCGTAGGTGGCGAAGCCGTAGAACAGCACCCAGAAGATCTCCCAGCCGCCCATCTGGCCGAGGAAGAAGTCCATGCCCAGTTCGCGCACCGGCACGAAGTAGCCGACGAAGGTGAAGCCGGTCCACAGCGCCACGCCGATCCAGACCACGTGCTTGAACCACTTCTTGACCAGCTTCTCCGCCGACAGCGGGCCGGCGTCGAGCTTCATGCGCGCGGTGCGGTCGCCCTCGATGCGGTGCTCGATCCACAGGAAGATCTCGCTGTACACCGTCTGCGGGCAGGCGTAGCCGCACCACAGGCGGCCGGCCACGGCCGTGAACAGGAACAGCAGCAGCGCGCTCACCACCAGCAGGCCGGTGAGGTAGATGAAGTCCTGCGGGTAGAGCACCAGCCCGAAGATGTAGAAGCGGCGCGCGCCCAGGTCGAACAGCACGGCCTGGCGGCTGCCCCATTCGAGCCAAGGCAGGCCGTAGAACACCAGTTGCGTGAGGAACACGAACACCCAGCGCCAGCGCGCGAACACGCCGGTGACCGAGCGCGGGTAGATCTTCTTCGTCGCCGCGTAGAGCGAGACCAGCTCTTCGCTGCCCTCCCCGCCTGCGGACGCCGGCGGTGTGCCGGCCGCGGCGGCCACCGGCACGATGGGGATGATCTTTCGGGGCTCGGACATGACTCTGGCTTTCGGCTCGAGAGGCGGCACGCCGTGGGGCGGGCGCCGCGCGGGCGAACGATCAGTTGGCGGTGGCCGGCTGCGCCTTGTTCGACAGGCCCCACACGTAGCCCGTGAGCACGTGGATCTGTGCCTCGGTCAGCTTGTTGGCCTGGGCCGGCATCTGGTTGGTCTTGCCGGTGTTGATGATCGAGACGATGGCCGCTTCGCCCCAGCCATGCAGCCAGGTGTTGTCGGCCAGGTTGGGCGCGCCCAGCGCCGGGTTGCCGCGTCCGTTGGCGCCGTGGCAGGCCGCGCAGGCCGCGAACTTCGACTTGCCCAGGTTGGCGCGCAGGCTGTCGTGCGGACTGCCCGAGAGACTGAGCACGTAGTGCGCCACGTTGCGCACGTCGTCGGGCGAGCCCACGGCAGCGGCCATGGGAGGCATCACGCCGGTGCGGCCCGCGGTGATCGAAGCCTTGATCGCCTCGGCGGTTCCCCCGTGCAGCCAGTCGTTGTCGGCCAGGTTGGGGAAACTCTTGCTGCCGCGCGCGTCGGAGCCGTGGCACTGCGCGCAGTTGTTCATGAACAACCGCTCGCCGATGGCCATGGCCTGAGCGTCGCCGGCCACCTGCTCGGGGGGCATGGCGGTGAAGCGCGCGTAGATCGGCTCCAGCGCCTCGTTGGCCCGGCGGATCTCGTTCTGGTACTCGCCATGCGTGGTCCAGCCGAGCTTGCCCGCGAAGGTGCCCAGTCCCGGATACGCGTAGAGGTAGCCCACGGAGAACAGCACGGTCAGGATGAACAGGCCCACCCACCAGCGCGGCAGGGGGTTGTTCATCTCGCGCAGGTCTTCGTCCCACACGTGGCCGGTGGTGTTGTCGGGGGTGGCCGGCACCTTCTTGCGGGCCGTGACCCACAGCAGGACCAGGCAGCCCAGGATGCTGACGACGGAGAGGCCGGCCACGTAGACCGACCAGAAGTTGCTGGTGAAATCGCTCATGGTGTCAGTCCTGCTCGAACGGAAGCCGCGCGGCTTCCTCGAAACGGGCGGTATTGCGGCGGGCGCAGGCCCAGGCCACGATGCCGATGAACGTGGCGAATGCGGCCACGGTGGCGACGATGCGAAGGGTGGTGATATCCATGGTGTTGCCCTCCCGTGATCAGTTGGCCGCCGCCGGGGTGGCGGTGGCTTCGGCCGGCAGGGCCGGGGTCGCGGCGGGCACGGCTGCCGTGGCCACGGGTGCGATGGGCTCGTTCGACAGGGCGCGGCCCAGCGATTGCAGATAGGCCACCAGGGCGTCCATCTCGGTCTTGCCACGCACTTCTTCGGCGGCCCCGGCGATCTGCTCGTCGGTGTAGGGCACGCCCACCAGGCGCAACGCCTTCATGCGACCGCCGATCTCGTCGGCCGGCACCTGGGCCTTCTCGAGCCAGGGATAGGCCGGCATGTTGGATTCGGGCACCAGGTCACGCGGGTTGACCAGATGGATGCGGTGCCAGTCGTCGCTGTAGCGGCCGCCCACGCGGTGCAGATCAGGGCCGGTGCGCTTGCTGCCCCACTGGAACGGGTGGTCGTAGACGAATTCGCCCGCCACCGAGTAGTGGCCGTAGCGCAGCGTCTCGGCGCGGAACGGACGGATCATCTGCGAGTGGCAGTTGTAGCAACCCTCACGCAGGTACACGTCGCGCCCGGCCAGTTGCAGCGCGGTGTAGGGCACGACGCCCTTGACCGGCTCGGTGGTGGACTTCTGGAAGAACAGCGGCACGATCTCCACCAGCCCGCCGACGGCGACCACCAGCAGGATGAGCACGATCATCAGGAAGTTGTTGGTTTCGACCTTCTCGTGGGTGAAACCGGTGGCTTGCTTGTTGTCAGCCATGATGTATTGCTCCGGTTGTCGTTCAGGCGTGGGCGGGACGGATCGCGGGGATCGGCGCATCGACCGCACGCCCGCTGATGGCCGTCATCCACACGTTCCAGGCCATGACCAGCATGCCGGTGAGGTACAGCACGCCGCCCAGGAGGCGCACCACGTAGTACGGGAAGGTGGCCTTCACGCTTTCGACGAAGGTGTAGGTGAGCGTGCCGTCGGCGTTGACTTCACGCCACATCAGGCCCTGCATCACGCCGGCGATCCACATGGCGGCGATGTAGAGCACGATGCCGATGGTGGCCACCCAGAAGTGCAGCTCGATGGCGGCATGGCTGTACATCTTCTTCTGGCCGAACAGGCGCGGCACCAGGTAGTAGAGCGAACCCATCGAGATCAGGCCCACCCAGCCCAGGGCGCCGGCGTGCACGTGGCCCACGGTCCAGTCGGTGTAGTGCGACAGCGCGTTGACGGTCTTGATCGACATCAGCGGGCCTTCGAACGTGGCCATGCCGTAGAAGGACAGCGCCACGATCAGGAAGCGCAGCACCGGGTCGTCGCGCAGCTTGTGCCAGGCGCCCGAGAGCGTCATCACGCCGTTGATCATGCCGCCCCAGCTGGGGGCCAGCAGGATCAGCGAGAACAGCATGCCCAGCGACTGAGTCCAGTCGGGCAGCGCGGTGTAGTGCAGATGGTGGGGGCCCGCCCACATGTAGGTGAAGATCAGCGCCCAGAAGTGCACGATGGACAGGCGGTACGAGTACACGGGGCGCTCGGCCTGCTTGGGCACGAAGTAATACATCATCCCGAGGAAGCCCGCCGTGAGGAAGAAGCCCACCGCGTTGTGGCCGTACCACCACTGGATCATGGCGTCCTGCACGCCCGCGTAGGCGCTGTAGCTCTTCATCCAGCCGGCCGGCACGGCCGCGCTGTTGACCACGTGCAGGATGGCCACGGCCAGGATGAACCCGCCGTAGAACCAGTTGGCCACGTAGATGTGCTTGACGCGCCGGATGCCGATGGTGCCGAAGAAGACCACCGCATAGGCCACCCAGACCAGCGTGATCAGGATGTCGATGGGCCATTCGAGTTCGGCGTATTCCTTTCCCTGGGTGTAGCCCAGGGGCAGGCTGATGGCGGCGGCCACGATGACCGCCTGCCAGCCCCAGAAGGTGAACTTCGCCAGCGGCGCGGCGAACAGCCGCACCTGGCTCGTGCGCTGCACCACCCAGTAGCTGGTGGCGAACAGGGCGCAGCCGCCGAAGGCGAAGATCACCGCGTTGGTGTGCAGCGGGCGCAGGCGCCCATAACTCAGCCAGGGAATGCCGAAATTGAGTTCGGGCCAGGTGAGCTGGGCGGCGATGATCACCCCCACCAGCATGCCGACCACCCCCCAGACCACGGCCATGACCGAGAACAGCCGCACGACGCCATCGTCGTAGGTTACGGCCGGGTTGTTGTGAGAAGAATCCATCGTGGACCTCGCGATTGCCTTTTGAAACTGAACTGGACCTTTGGGTACGTGTTCAGTGTCCGGCGCGCATGCGAGACCGGGGTTGACGCAAGTCAATCGCTCTTGAGAATGCGCTCGCCTTCGTGCTCGACGCCTTCGAACTGGCCGTGCTCGATGGCCCACCACAGGCCGACGAGGATGGCCAGCACCAGCAGCACCGACAGCGGGATGAGCACGAAGAGGATGTCCATGGCTTTCAGCCTTGCGCGATGCCGCGCGAGAGCCGCGCCGCGTTGAGGACGACCAGCAGCGAGCTGGCCGCCATGCCCAGCCCGGCCAGCCAGGCCGGCATGTAGCCCGCCAGCGCAAGCGGAATGCTGGTGGCGTTGTACGCCAGCGACCAGGCGAGGTTCTGCCGCACCACGCGCAGCGTGCGGCGCGCCAGCAGCAGCGTGTCAGCCACGCGCATGAGCTCGGTGCCCATCACCACCACGTCGGCCCGCGCCTGCGCGATGGGCACGGCCGGGCCGAACGCGAACGAGGCATCGGCACCGGCAAGCACGGGCCCGTCGTTCAGGCCGTCGCCCACCATCGCCACCACGCGTCCGCGCGCCTGCAGGTCACGCAGCCGATCGAGCTTGTCGCCGGGTGTGCAGCCGCCTTCCGCGGCGTCCACGCCGAGCTCGCCCGCCGCGCGCCGCGCGGCAGCGGGCTGGTCGCCCGACAGCATGCGCACCTGCACGCCGGCCGCGCGCAGCGCCTGCACGGCGAGCCGGGCATCGGGCCGCAGCCGCTCGGTGAGCTCGAAGCTGGCGAGCCAACCCCACGCGTCGGACAGGTGGACGGACGACGCGGCGATATCCGGCGCGGCGCCGTCGATGCCGCAATGGGGGGCCGAGCCCAGCCGCAGATCGTGCACGGGGCCTTCGCCGTCTGCGCGGCGCACTCGAGCCGACAACCCCCGGCCCGCGACTTCCTCCACGGTGTCGGCGCGCCACGCCAAGACGGCGCCCGCAGCCTCGCAGGCGGCGACGATGGAGCGGGACACCGGGTGCAGCGAATGCGCGGCCAGCGCGGCGGCCAGGGCCAACGCCTCGTGCGCCGGCAGGCCCGCGCGCGTGCGGATGGCATCCACGCCCAGGCCGCCTTCGGTGAGCGTGCCGGTCTTGTCGAAGACCACGGTGTCGACCGACGCCAGCGTTTCCAGCGCCTGCAGCCGGCGCACCAGCACACCGCGCCGCGCCAGCGCACCGGCCGCCGACAGCATGGCGGCCGGCGTGGCCAGCGACAGGGCGCAGGGGCAGGTGACTACCAGCACCACGCAGGCCGCCATCAGCGCCACGCCCGGGCCTTCGGGCCAGTGCCAGGCGGCGGCCAGGGCGGCGGCCAGCAGCACGCCCCACAGGAAGGGCCGCGCGATGCGGTCGGCCGCCAGCGCCAGGCGCGGCTTGTCCAGCGCGGCGTCCTCCATCAGCCGCACGATCTGCGCGAAGCGCGTGGCAGCGCCGGTGTGCGTGATACGGGCGAGCACGGGCGACTGCAGGTTGTGGCTGCCGGCCAGCACGGCCTGGCCGGCCTCGCGCGCCATCGGGCGCGACTCGCCCGAGATCAGCGCCTCGTCCACGCGTGTGCGGCCCTCGGCCAGCACGGCGTCGGCCGCGAACACTTCGCCGGGCAGCACGCGGATCACGTCGCCCACGGCCAGCCGGCGTGCCACGACGCGCTCGAACCGCCCGTCGGGCAACTGGCGCTCCACGCTGTCGGGCAGGCGGTGCATCAGCGCCTCCAGTGCACCGGCGGTGCGTTCGCGCAGCCGCTGCTCGAGCCAGCGGCCCGTGAGCAGGAAGAACACGAACATCGTGAGCGAATCGAAGTAGACCTCGGCGCCCAGCGGCCCGGCGGGATCGAAGGTGGCGGCACTGCTGACCGCGAAGGCCAGCGCCATGCCCAGCGCCACGGGTACGTCCATGCCCACGCGGCCCTGCCGCAGATCGGAGATGGCGCCGCGAAAGAACGGGCCGCAGCTGAACAGCACCACGGGCAGCGTCAGCACCCACGAAGCCCAGCGCAGCAACCGCGCCGTATCGCCCGCCAGTTCGCCGGGCCCGGCGGTGTACGCGGGCACCGCGTACATCATGACCTGCATCATGCACAGGCCCGCCACGCCCCAGCGCCACAGCATGCGCCGCGCCTCGCGCTGGCGCAGCGCGCGCGCCTGCATGTCGGTGGCCGGTACGGCGCCATAGCCCGCGCGCTGCACGGCCGCGAGCCAGGCCGAGGGCCGCGTGAGCGCTGCGTTCCAGACCACGCGGGCACGCTGGCTGGCGCCATTGACCTGCACCGACTCGACGCCGGGCAGCGCGGACAACGCGTCTTCGAGCGTGAGCGCACAGGTGGCGCAGTACATGCCCTGCATCACCAGGTGCGATTCCCAGCGCGCACCCTGCCCGGCCACGGCCGGCGCCAGGCAGGTGCCGAACTCGGGCCACTCGGCCGGGTCGTCGAGCAGGCGCGCGCGGGCGGGCGTGCCCGTGGCGGGGGCGACGTCTTCGGCAGAGGGGGGTTCGATCGAGCCCGGTGCGGCGCCGCGCACGGCCACGGGACCCAGGATGGCTTGCATGACTGCGACAGTAGTGCGCGCCGCGTCCATGTCGATTGACATGGATCAATTCAGAGCCGCTTGCGCGGCGTAACCTGCATCTGCCGGCATCCTCCGGCGTCTCGAAAGGAGCGACACATGTACGACAGAATCCTCGTGGCCACCGATGGCAGCACGCTCTCGAAGAAAGCCGTCAAGTCCGCGATCGGCCTGGCCGCGCTGTGTGGCGCCGAGCTGGTGGCGGTGAAGGTGGTGCCCCGCTATCCGCAGGCGTACTTCGAAGGCGCGATCGCGCTGGCGCCCGACGAGGTCAGCCGCATCGAAAAGCAGTGGGCCGATGAAGGCCAGGCCGTGGTCGACGGCGTCAAGCAGGCCGCCACGGCCGCGGGCGTGAAGGTGCGCGCCGTCACGGTGAAGTCCGATCTGGTGTCGGACGCATTGATCGCGGCAGCCAGAAAGTACAAGTGCGACCTCATCGTGATGGCCTCGCACGGCCGGCGCGGCATCAAGCGCCTGCTGCTGGGCAGCGAGACGCAGCTGGTGCTGACGCACTCGCACATCCCGGTGCTGGTGCTGCGCTGAACGGCGGCGGCGTGCGCCGCGCCGTCAGCCGAACAGCGCCTTGTACTGCTCGCGCAGCAGGTTCTTCTGCACCTTGCCCATGGTGTTGCGCGGCAGCTCGTCCACCACGAAGCAGCGCTTGGGAATCTTGAAGTTGGCCAGCTGGCCCTTGAGCGTGGAAACGACAGTGTCGGGCTCCACCCTGGCGCCGGCCTTCGCGATGACCACGGCCACGCCCACCTCGCCGAAATCCGGATGCGGCACGCCCACCAGCGCGCTTTCGGCCACGCCCGGCAGTTCGTTGATGTAGCCCTCGATCTCGGCCGGGTAGACGTTGTAGCCGCCGCTGATGATCAGGTCCTTGCTGCGGCCGACGATGGTCACGTAGCCGCGCTCGTCCACGCGGCCCACGTCGCCGGTCCTGAACCAGCCGTCGGCGGTGAATTCTTCGGCTGTCTTCTCGGGCATGCGCCAGTAGCCCTTGAACACGTTGGGGCCACGCACTTCGATGCCGCCGATCTCGCCCGTGGGCAGGTCGGTGCCGTCGTCGCCGCGCACGCGCAGGCCCACGCCCGGCAGCGGGAAGCCCACCGTGCCCCCACGGCGCTCGTCCTGGCGGCCATGGCGCGCATCGGGCGCGTAGGGGTTGGAGGTGAGCATCACCGTCTCGCTCATGCCGTAGCGTTCGAGAATGGTGTGGCCGGTGCGCTCGCGCCAGGCATTGAAGGTCTCGATCAGCAGCGGCGCCGACCCCGATATGAACAGGCGCATGTGGCGCGCCGCTTCCTTCGTGAGCGCCGGCTCGGCCAGCATGCGCACGTAGAGCGTGGGCACGCCCATGAAGACGGTCGCGCGCGGCATGGCGGCGATCACGGCCTTGGGATCGAACTTGTCGAGCCAGATCATGCGGCTGCCGTTGACGAGCGCGCCGTGGATGGCCACGAACAGGCCGTGCACGTGGAAGATGGGCAGGGCGTGGATCAGCACGTCGCCCGGCTTCCAGCCCCAGTAGTCCTTGAGCGTCAGCGCGTTCGACAGCATGTTGCCGTGCGTGAGCATGGCGCCCTTGCTGCGGCCCGTGGTGCCACTGGTGTAGAGGATGGCGGCCAGGTCGTCGGCCGTGCGCGCCACGGGCGCATGGCTGTCGCTGCAATGCGCGGCGCGCTGCAGAAGGGTGCCGCTGCGGTCGTCGTCCAGCGTGAACACGTGGCGCGTGCCGGCCTTGAATGCGATCTTGCTGACCCAGCCGAAGTTCTTCTGGCTGCAGACCACGACGGCCGGCTCGGCATTGCCGATGAAGTATTCGATCTCGGCGCTCTGGTACGCCGTGTTCAGCGGCAGGAACACGTAGCCCGCGCGCAGCGTGGCCAGGTAGAGCAGCATGGCCTCCACCGACTTCTCGACCTGCACGGCCACGCGCGCGCCCTCCTCCAGGCCCAGGCCGGCCAGCAGGTTGGCCATCATGGCGGTGGCGCGGTCGATGTCGCGCCACGAGTAGGACAGCCCGCCGGTGGTTTCGACGGCCACGCTGTCGAGGTCTGCGGGAAAGGCCGCGCGCAGTGCGGCGAAGAGGTTCTGGTTGGCCTGGGTCATGGGCAAGTCGGGAAGCGGAAAGGAAAACGCAAGAAGGAAGAAGGAAACGGAATCGGTGGACCGGTGCACGGCCGTCCGGGCCGGGAGCGCACGGACGCCGGCCACCGGCGCCCGTGCGGCAGCTTCACCGGTCGAATTTTGCCCCGGCCGTCTTGACCACCTGGGCCCAGCGGCGGATCTCGCCGTTGACGAAGCCACCGAACTGCTGCGGCGTGAGGCTGCCGAACTCGGCGCCCTGCCCCGCCCACACGGTCTTGATCTCGTCGGCCTGGCCGGCGCGGCGCATCTCCTCGACCACGCGGGCCTGCACGTCGGCCGGCGTGCCCTTGGGGGCCCACAGGCCATACCACGTGGTCACGGTGTAGTCGGGCAGGCCCACTTCGGCGGCGCACGGCACATCGGGGAAAGCGGGGTTGCGCTGCGTGCCCGACACCATCAGCGCCTTGATGCGGCCGCCCTTGATATGGCCGGCCGACGAGCCCAGGCCGTCGAACATCATGTCCACGCTGCCTGCGATCAGGTCGCGCAGCGCGGGGCCCGCGCCGGTGTACGGAATGTGCGTGATGAAGGTGTTGGTCTGCTGCTTGAACAGCTCGCCCGCCAGGTGGTGCGAGGTGCCGGTGCCGGCCGAGCCGTAGTTGAGCTTGCCCGGGTTGCGGCGCGCATGCTCGATGAACGACTTGATGTCGGGCGTGTTCACGTTCTTGGGATTGACCACCACCACCTGCGGCACGTTGGCCAGCAGGTAGAGCGGCACGAAGTCGCGTTCGAGGTCGTAGTCGAGCTTCGGATACATCGACGGTGCGATGGCATGGTGCACCGCACCCATGAACAGCGTGTAGCCATCGGGCTGCGCCCGCGCGGCCAGGCCCGCGCCCAGCGTGCCGCCGGCGCCGCCGCGGTTCTCGATCACCAGCGTCTTGCCCGACTGCTTGGCGAACTGCGCCGACAGCGGCCTGGCGAAGGCATCGGTGCCGCCGCCGGCCGGAAACGGCACGATCAGGTTCACCGGCCTGGCGGGCCAGGTGTCGGCGCGCACCAGGGGTGCATGGGTAGTGGCGGACACCGCGGCCGAGGCTGCGGCCAGCCGCAGCGCATCGCGCCGGTTGAGGCGGAAGGTCATGTTGCTTGTCTCCTGTCGTTGTGGATTCATGCGGCCGCCGGCCCCGCCGCCCGGCACGCTCTTCTCGGAAAGCCGGCGCTCGTGTCGGCGCCTTCGTCATCACCTTGGATTCTTGCCGCGGCTTCAGCCGAACCACAGCCCTTCGATCTCGCCCGACACAGGGACTTTCCCTTGGGCCAGCAGTTGCCGGTGGCGGTCGAGCCGGCGCAGATCGTAGAGGTAGTTCACCATCAGGCCGCACGATTGCTTCAGCCCCTTGGGCGACGGATCGCCGGCCCAGTTGAGCCGTTCCACACGCGCGCCGTTGCCCAGGTGGAAGCGCGCCACCGGATCGACCGGCCGCCCCTCGGCCAGCTCGCGCCCCAGATACTGGGCCGCGCACCGCATGACGAAGCGGGCCACGGGCGACTTCGCGTCCAGCGCAGCGGCCCCGCCATCGAGCGCCGCCATCACGTGGCCGGCGGCCGGCGGCTCGAAACCGACGGCGCGCCCGAGCTCGCCCAGGG
>JAGOCV010000079.1 GCA_017998575.1 Burkholderiaceae bacterium | reverse complement strand
CGGCCATCCCGTTCCAGGGCGCCGCGCCCGCACGCACCGCGCTGCTGGGCAAGGTGATCGACACCACCATGGCCAACGTGGATGAAGCCGTGGTGTTCCGCACCGGCTCGCCCTGGCGCATCCTGGGCGTGATGAGCGATGCGCGCTCGCCCGTGGCGCCCGAGCTGCCCACTTTCAAGGAAGTGGGCTATGACATCCAGGCCGGTTCGATGCGCGGCTTCGCCGGCCCCAAGGGCATGCCCGCCGAGGCAACCGCCAGGTTCTCCGCCGCCATCAAGGCCTGCACCGAAGACCCGACCTTCAAGGATCGCGCCGCCAAGAGCTTCCTGCCGATCCGCTACCTCGCGCCGACGGAGTACGTGCAGAGCCTGCAGAAGCTCGACGCCAGCCTGCGCGACCTGTGGAAGGTCAAGCCCTGGAACCAGTGAGCCCCCTGATTTCCTGCAACCCGAGGACGCCTCGCTTTTTTTTAGAAGACATCACGAAGACATGAGAACCGATCAATCCACCTACTCCGACCTGAAGGCCTACCTCGCGGCCGGCAACGACACCGTGCTCATCCCCGTGGGCGCCACCGAGCAGTACGGCGCCCACCTGGCCACCGGCGCCGAGCTGCGCATCTGCGAAATGATCGCCACCGAGGTTGCGGCCAAGGCCGGCGCGGTGTGCACGCCCATCATTCCGGTGAACTACTCGGCGATGTTCCTCGACTATCCCGGCACGCTGTCGGTGTCGATGCCCACGCTGGAGGCCTACATCTTCGAGATGTGCGATGCGCTGGCCGGCCAGGGCTTCAGGCACTTCTTCTTCGTCAACATCCACGGCGGCTCCCTCGGCCCGCTGGAGAGCGTGTGCCGCTCGCTGCGCCGCAAGCATGGCGCCGTCGGCGGCCTGATCGACGTGTTCACCGTGATGCGCGACGTGAGCGGCGTGCAGTTCACCACCAAAAATGCGCCCTCGGGCCATGCGTCCGAGATGGTGACCTCGGTGGCGCTGGCCAAGTGCCCCGAGCTGGTGTTCATGGACCGTGCACAGGCCACGCCGCAATTGCGCGCGTTCACCGAGGGCGTCAAGACCGTGTCGAGCGGCAAGGTCAGCCTGGGCAAGTCGAGCTTCCAGGTGTTCTCGGACATCAGCGACTACGCGCCCATCGGCACGCAGGGCGACCCCACCGCCGCGACGGCCGAGCAGGGCCATCAGATCTGGGAGGCCACCGTGGCCTACATGACCGAGGCCACGCAGAAGTTCAGCCAGATGTCGTTCAAGGCCTGAAGGGTTCAAGCGCGATGAAGAAGAACCCCCTGAAGGCCCTGTGGGCCGACCGCAAGCCGGCCATCGGCACCTGGGCCACGATGGTGCATCACCCGCGCTTCATGAAGCTCATGGCCACCACGGGCATGGACTTCGTGATCCTGGAGATGGAGCACAGCGACTTCACCATTGGCGAGATCGGCACCATGTGCCTGGTGGCGCGCGAGGCAGGCATCGTGCCCATCGTGCGCCCCGCTGGCCTGCAGCCGCACGACTACACGCGCCCGCTCGACGCAGGCGCCATGGGCCTGCTGCTGCCCAACGTGGACACGGCCGAACAGTTGGAAGCCATCCTCAAGGCCACCAAGTTCCATCCGCGCGGCAACCGCATCCTCAACTTCCGCGGCCCGCACACCGACTACCTGCGCCTGACGAAACCCGTGGAGCAGATCGCCGAGATGAACGAGCACACGCTGACCATCGCGATGATGGAAACGCAGCGCGGCCTGGACAACCTCGATGCCATCTGCCAGGTGCAGGGCCTGGACGCGATCATGATCGGCCCGGACGACCTGTCGCAAGACCTCGGCATCCCCGGCGAGATGCAGCACCCGCGCATGAAGGAAGCCACCGAGCACGTCATCGCCACCTGCGACAGGCACGACATTCCGTGGGGCTTCTCCGCGCAGGACACCGCCGCCGGCGCCAAGTGGATCGAACGCGGCATCCGCTGGATGCCCTTCTCCAACGACGTCAACGCCCTCTTCAACACCTTCAGCACCGCTGCCAGCGAACTCAGGAAGTCCGCCGGCCGTTGAGCTCATCCCTGCCCTTTCCGAATCCCAAGGAGATACCGCCATGAAAACCACAGCGATGTACAGCCCCTACGGCTGGAAGGCCAAGATCGGCCTGATCGTTCCGTCCACCAACACCGTCAACGAGCCCGAGTTCTGGCGCCTCGCGCCCGAGGGCGTGACCATCCACAGCGGCCGCGCGCTGCTGCTGGGCAAGGCGACGGAAGAGTCGTACTTCAAGATGGCCGAGGCCGTGAACGGCGCGGCCGAAGAACTGGCCACGGCCGAGGTCGACGTGGTGGCCTACGGCTGCACGTCCGGCTCGATCATCGTGCCGCTGCCCGAGCTCATCAAGAACATGGCCGAGCGCACCGGCTGCCCGGCCATCGCCACCGCGGGCGCCGTGGTCGCCGCGCTGCGTGCCCTCAACGTGAAGAAGGTGGCCGTGGGCACGCCCTACGTCGACTTCGTCAACGAGAGCGAGAAGAAATTCCTCGAAGACTACGGCTTCGAAGTCACGTCGATGCAGGGCCTGGACCTGGGCCACACGCAGGAAGAGCGCCGCGGCATCGGCCGCGTGCCGCCCGAGGTGGTGTTCCGCCTCGCGCGCGCCATCGACCGGCCCGACGCCGATGCCATCTTCATCTCGTGCACCAACCTGGCCACGCTCGACGTCATCGCCGACATCGAAGCCGAGCTGGGCAAGCCGGTGGTCACCAGCAACCAGTCGTGCTTCTGGGCCTGCCTGCGCCTCTTGAAGATCCGCACGTCGATCCCCGGCTATGGCCGCCTCCTCCAAGAGTGCCTGGATCCGATCGACGAGACCAGCTACGCGATGACGGCACCGAAGCTGGTCAAGGCCGCATGAGCGTCGTCGCCCGGCCGCCCGAAGACGCTCGCGCCGCAGCGCATCGCGTGGAGGCTTCGATATGGCTGCCGCGCTGAGCCCAGCGCCCGACCTCGCCCTGGCTGCGCGGCTGTTCGATCAGCTGCGCGCGGACAGCTTCGATGGCACAGGCGTCACGCGTGACGCCTACGGCCCGGGCGAGCAGCGCGCGCACGACTTGATGACGCAGGTCGCGCGCGAGCTGGGCCTGGAAGTCGCGCACGACGGTGCGCGCAATCTCTACCTCACCTGCCCGGGCCGCGACCGCACACTGCCGGCCGCCATGACCGGCTCGCACCTGGACTCGGTGCCGGCGGGCGGCAACTACGACGGCGCCGCCGGCGTGGTGGCCGGCCTGGCGGCCATCGCGGGCTGGCGCGCGGCGGGCTTCGTGCCGCCAGCCGACGTGACCGTGATGGCGGTACGCGCCGAAGAAAGCACCTGGTTCCCCTACTCCTACCTGGGCAGCAAGGCCGCGTTCGGCAAGGTTGCGCGTGACGTGCTGCAGCTGCCGCGCGCCGACACCGGCCGCACGCTGGCACAGCATCTGGCCGATTGCGGCGGCGACCCGGCGGCCTTCGGGCCGGCGTACCTCGATGCGCGCCGCATCTCGCGCTTCGTCGAGCTTCACATCGAGCAGGGCCCGGTGCTGGTCGACGCCGGCATTCCCGTGGGCGTGGTCACCGGCATCCGCGGCAGCCTGCGCTACCGCGATGCCCGGGTACTGGGAACTTATGCGCACTCGGGCGCGGCGCCGCGCGCCAACCGGCGCGACGCAGTGCGCGCCGCCGCGCTGCTGGTGGCCACCATCGACGGCGACTGGGAACGCATGGAGGCCGAAGGCGAAGACCTCGTCGTCACCTTCGGCAAGTTCTTCACCGACCCGGCGCAGCACGCGTTCAGCAAGGTGGCCGGCGAAGTCGGGCTGTGTCTGGATGCGCGCAGCCTCTCCACCGCCACGCTCGAACGCTTCGACGCGCTGTTCACCCGCCGCGCCGCCGAGATGGCCGAACGCGCCCGCGTGCGGTTCGAGCTGGGCGCGCGCACTGGCTCCGAGCCCGCCGTCATGGACACCGGCCTGCAACAGCTGCTGTGCGACGCCGCACGGGCGCGCGGCATCGCGCACCTGGTGATGGCCAGTGGCGCCGGCCACGACGCGGCCGTGTTCGCCCAGATGGGCGTGCCGACGGCGATGGTGTTCGTGCGCAACGACCTCGGATCGCATAACCCGGACGAGAAGATGGACCTCGCCGACTTCGCCCCCGCCTGCCAGTTGCTGGCCGATGCGCTCGCCGCGCCACCGGCCATGACCTGACCCTCCCACCCTTCTTTCCCCTGCCTTCATGCCTACCTGTCTCGTCGTCCAGCCCATCCATCCCATCGGCATCGACATGCTCGAAGCCGCCGGCATCGGCGTGCGCCGCTCCAGCAGCGCCGATATGGCCGTCGTCGCCCGCGAGATCGCCGACTGCGAGGCGGTGATCACGCGCAACGCCGGCCTCTCCACCACTGCGGTCGAAGCCGCAACGCAGCTCAGGCTGATCGCCAACCACGGCATCGGCACCAACAAGATCGACGTGGCGCGCGCCCATGCGCTGGGCATTCCGATCAGCTTCACGCCCTCGGCCAATGCACGCTCGGTGGCCGAACACGCCATCATGCTCATCCTGGCTGTCGGCAAGCGCCTGGTGGCCAGCGACAACGCCGTGCGCACGGGCGACTGGGACTACCGCTACCGCCCCGGCCTGCAGGAGCTCGCGGGCAAGACGCTGGCCATTTCGGGCTGGGGCACGATCGGGCGACTGACGGCCGTGATGGCCGCCAACGGCTTCGGCATGAAGGTGGTGGTGCACTCGCCCTCGGCAGACCCGGCCTCGATCACGGCCGCGGGCGCCGAGCAGGTCGCGACGTTCGACGCGCTGCTGGACCGCGCAGACGTGCTGTCGCTGCACCGCCCCTCGCGCCCCGACACCCGGCACATGCTCAATGCCGGCGCACTCGCCAGGCTCAAGCCCACGGCCATCGTGGTCAACACGGCGCGTGCCGACCTCATCGACACCGACGCCCTGATGTCCGCGCTGGGCGCTGGCGCATTGGCCGGCGCCGGCCTCGACGTGTTCGATCAGGAGCCCGTGCCCGCCGACCACCCGCTGCGCGAGTTCACGAACGTGGTGCTCACGCCGCACACGGCCGGCAGCACCGACGAGGCGCTGGCCGAAACCGCTCGCCAGTGCGCGCGTCACATCATCGACGCCCTCGCCGGCCGAGCGCCCGAACACCTGATCGACCGCGCCGTGTGGGCACGGCGCCGTGCATGAGAACCCCCGACCGGAGACGCGCATGAGACCGCTGTTCCACTTCGCCTTCAATGTCACCGACCTCGACGAGGCGCGCCGCTTCTACGGCGGCGTGCTGGGCTGCGCCGAGGGCCGCAGCACCGACACCTGGGTCGACTTCGACTTCTTCACGCACCAGATCTCGCTGCACCTGGGACCATTGCTCAAGACCGAGCGCACCGGCCGCGTGGGCCACAAGCTCGTGCCGATGCCTCACTTCGGCCTGGTGCTGGGGCTCGATGACTGGCAGGCGATGGCCGCCCGCCTGAAGGCCGCTAAGACCGACTTCGTGCTGGAGCCGCAGGTGCGCTTCGAGGGCCAGCCGGGCGAGCAGTGGACGATGTTCTTCCTCGATCCGTTCGGCAACCCGATCGAGATCAAGGGTTTCCGCTCAGAGGCGGCGATCTACGCGACCTGACGCCTGGGCCCGGTGGGCGCCGGGCCGCCGTTCGGCGCGTCGGCGGGATCTGGCGCGGTGTGGTGAGCCCGCCGGTCGGTCAGTGCATCAGCCAGCCCAGCAGCGCCAGGGTCAGCGTCACGGTCACCAGTGCCAGCCCGGTGGACAGGCCCACCGCCGCGATCACCAGCGGCTCGGCCACACGGTAGCGCTGGGAGAAAAGGAACACGTTGGCGCCCATGGGCATGGCAGCGGCCAGCGTCATCACCGCCAGCGGCAGGCCACGCAGGCCCAGCAGCCAGCCCGCGCCGAACATCAGCAGCGGATGCAGCACCAGCTTGAGCAAGGCCAGGCGGGTGGCCGCCAGCGCCTGTTCGCCCACCCGCGTGTGCGCCAGCGTCACGCCCACCATCACCAGCGCCACCGGCGGGAAGGCCGCGCCCATGAGTTCGAGCGCGCGATCCACCGGCGCGGGGATGGCCCAGCCGGTCTGCGCATAGAGCAGGCCCAGGATGATCGGCATCGGAATCGGGTGGATGAGCGCATTGCGCACCGCCATGAACACCGTGCGCAGCACACCGCGCCCGGCCGCGGGCACGGGGCCGCCGTCGGCGGGCTTCTCGCGCAGCACCGCGAGTTCGAGCGTGATGGTGACCACGGTCAGCAGCACCAGCGAATGCAGCGACACCAGCGTGACCATCAGCACCAGGCCGGCCTCGCCATAGAGCAGGCGGGCGATCGGCAGGCCCAGCATGGCCGAGTTGCTGAAGATGGCCGCCAGCCCCAGCACCGCGCCCTCGCGCGTCCAGCCGCGCACCGCGATCACGCCGAAGAACAGCAGGAAGCAGACGCCGAAGTAGATGGCGATCGGCCGCAGCTCGAGTTCGCCCAGGTGCACGCGGCTCATCGCGCGGAACAGCATGGCCGGCATCAGCACCAGGAAAACGAGGTTCGTCAGGTCGCGCGTGGAGCCGGCGCCGATGAGACGCCAGCGCGCCGCGAGCCAGCCGGCGGCGACCATGAGAATCACCGGCGCGAGGGCGTTGAAGACAGGATGGTCGGGCACGAGGCGGCGCGGCGGGAGCGTGAAGAGGAAGCGGCGCGCCAGTGTAAGACCAGCCGCCGCGCCCCCGCCGGACGGGCAGCTGACGCCCGCCGCCCCTGAGACGGGGCGGCGGGAGAAGCGGCGGATCAGAAGTCGACGCGCGCGCCGACCTTGACCGACCGGCCCGCCAGCGGCGAGCGGCCCGACGCGGTGCTGGTCAGGATGGACGTGGCGCTGTAGGCCAGCCGGTCGGTGATGTTGTCCAGGCGCGCGTACCAGAGCACGCTGGCCCCACCGGTCGAATTGCCGACGCGCTGGCGCCAGCCGATGGCCGCGTTCCACAGCGTGTAGGCGGCCGTCGGGGTGTCGCCCGCAGCCACGCGGTCCTGCGCTGCCGCGTGGTCGAATCCCAGGCGGGCCGTCCACGGGCCCTGCGTCCACGTGAGGGTGGCGCCCACGCGCACCGGGGCGATGCGTGGCAGCGGCGCGCCGGTGTCGCTGTTGACCGCGCGCACCAGATCGCCGCGCAGGCCGAGGTCGAGCTTCGATGCGCCGTCCAGCAGGCGCACGTTGCCGCTCGCTTCCAGGCCGGTGAAGCGCGCGCGCACGCCGCGGTAGGCTTGCTCGCGGAAGATGTCCTCGCCGCTGCCATCAGCCACGCCGTCTCCGTCGGCATCCACGGGATTGAGCTCGCCGTCGGCGCCATAGCTGTTGCCCGTGCCCATGAGTCCGATGTAGTTGGAGAAGCGGCTGACGAAGCCGTTCACGGCAAAGCGGTTGGCGCCGCGTGCCCACTCGGTGCCCAGGTCCAGGCTGTTGGAGCGTTCCTTGGACAGCGTGGCATCGCCGGTTTCCCACGCGGCGGTGGCCACGTGCGGGCCATTGGCGAACAGTTCGTAGTCCTTGGGCGCGCGCTCGGTGTGCGCAAGGTTGGCGGTGAGCTTCCACTCGGGATTCAGGTCCACGCGTGCACCGCCCGCGTAGCTGAACGGATTGAAGCTGCGCGAGCCCGGCACGAAGCGCGGCACGTCGGGGTTGCCGAACGACTCGACGCGGACCGATTCGGTGCGCGCGCCGAACGACAGGCGGCCCCACGGTTGCGTGAGTTCTTCGTGCACGAACAGCGCGCGGCTGCGGCTGGCGCTGTAGGGCGCGAAGGCTTCATCGCCGTTGGCGCCGAAGCGCGACGATTCGGCCTGCAGGCCGATCACGCCGTCGAGCGTGCCCCAGGCGCCGGTCACCGGGGCATGGCGTGCCTCCAGCCGCAGGTCGTTGCCGTTGTGGGTGAAGGTTGTGCCGGGATCGGGGCCCTCGAATTCGGTATGGGTGTAGTCGGTGTGGCCGAACTGCGCCTTCAGGCTGCGCAGCACCGGGCCGTCCACGCGCCAGAAGCCTTCCAGCGCCTGGCGGTTCTGCCGCATGCCGATGGTCACGTCGTCCTCGGCCACGGTGCCGTAGTCGCTGCGCCAGGTGCTGGCCGAGGCGCCGATGTAGCCGCGGTCGAAGAACAGCGTGCCGCCCACGGCGCCGCCGCGCGTCTCGCTGGCCGAATTGCAGATGCGATGGGCCAACACCGGCACGCCGGTCTTCTCGCACTCGATCGCCGTGGGCACGCGCACGTCGTCGGTGCGGCGGTCGAACACGTCCAGGTGCAGGCCGATGCGGCCATTGCCGCCTTCGACCACGGCCGCGCCGCTGCGCCCGCCGTTGCCGCTGGAGGCATTCACTTCGGCACGGCCGTTCACGCCCTGCAGCGGCTCGGTGGGGATGCGGTTGTCGATCACGTTGACCACGCCGCCGACGGCGCTGCCGCCATAGAGCAGCGCGCCGGGGCCGCGCAGCACCTCGATGCGCTCGGCCACCAGCGGCTCAGCCGGCACCGCGTGGTCGTAGCTCAGCGCCGAGGCGTCCAGCGGCGCGCCGCTGTTGCCCAGCACGCGGATGCGGTCACCGTCGAGGCCGCGGATGATGGGCCGGCCGGCGTTGGGGCCGAAGTAGGTGGACGCGACGCCCGGCGAGCCGTCCAGCGTTTCGCCCAGGGTAGTGCCGGAGCGCAGCGTGAGCGCATCGCCCGAGAGCACGGTGGTGGGCGCCACGGCGTCGGCCACGCCGAGCGGGTTGCCGGTGACGGTGATGACGGGCAGCGCGTCGGCGGCGGCGGCGGCGGGGCCTGCGGGCGCGGTCTGCGCCAGCGCGGGTGCGCCAAGCGCCAGGAGGACGGCCGCGCTCACGGCGCGGCGATGGTATCGGGAGGTCATGGAGAAAAGCTTTCCGCTGAAGGAATCGGGACAGCGCGAACGCACGGCGCCGCCCGGCCAGGCAGCGCGCGTCAGTCGCGACGAAGAGGGATCAGCGGAAGGCGGGAGGCGCGCGCGCGTCGAACAGCGCAGCGCGGCGGGCCAGGACTTCGCCTTCGCGCCAGGCCAGCGCGAGGGCGGTGGGCACCAGCACCGGCAAGGCGAGCGCAGGCACGCCACAGGCCAGATCGGGCTGCCCGAGCTGGTCGTACAGGCGGCAGTCGCCACCTGTCAGGTGGTCACCGAACAGATCGGCCAGCCCGCCATGGGCGTGGCCGTGGTGGGCCGGCGCACCTGCCGTCTCCGGCAACGCGTACGACGGCGCGAAGGCAGGAGCCGCAGCCGCGACGACGCCCCCTGTGGGCGCCGCATGCAGCACGCGGTGCAGTTGCCCCAGCCAGGGAGCCACCACCAGCGCGCACAGCAGCACCGCCAGCTGCAGCATCTGCAGCGGCGAGGCGCGGTGGGAAGGGAGGGAACGCGGTTGAAGCGGCATGACCAGGGGCGAAATTATTGCAGGTCGGCGCCCGGCCTGCCTGCCGCCGGCGATGCGGCGGTCAGCCGCGCACGCGCGCGGCGAAGGTCTTGCGGAACTTCTCCACCTTCGGGGCGACCACGAAGGCGCAGTAGCCCTGGTCGGGATGGTTGGCGAAGTAGTCCTGGTGGTAGTCCTCGGCCGGCCAGTAGCTGGCGACGGGCTCCACCTCGGTGACGATGGACGCGCCATAGGCCCGCGCCTGCGTCAGCTCGGCGATCACCGCCTGGGCCACCTCGCGCTGCGCGGGCTCGTGCCAGTAGATGCCGCTGCGGTACTGCGTGCCGACGTCGTTGCCCTGGCGGTTGAGGGTGGTCGGGTCGTGCACCACGAAGAAAATCTGCAGGATCTCGGCCAGGCTGATCTGCGCCGGGTCGAACGTGACGCGGATCACCTCGGCGTAGCCGGTGCGGCCCGTGCACACCTGCTCGTAGGTGGGGCGGCCGGTGTCGCCATTGCTGTACCCGGATTCGACGTCGGTCACGCCCTGCACGCGGTCGAACACGGCCTCGGTGCATCAGAAGCAGCCGCCGCCCAGGGTGATGGTTTCAGTGGTGGAAGATGTCATGCCGGCCAATCTAGCAAAAGCGCAGACACCCTTGCGCCCACGATGCGATCGCCAGGCAGGGCACGGGCGCGGGGGCGGCGCCGCTACAGTGCGCAGTCCGACTCCCCCCAACGCACGCAAGGAACACCGTCATGCCGCACGTCGTCGTCAAGCACTGGCCCGGCCCCACCGAAGCACAGAAGGCCGAACTGGCCGCGCGCCTGGTCCAGGCCGTGCGCGACGTGTTCGGCTCCAGCGAGGCCTCGCTGTCGGTGGCGCTGGAGGAGGTGGCGCCAGCGGCCTGGACCGAGACCGTCTGGCGCCCGGAGATCGAGCCCAAGCTCGACGCGCTCTACAAGAAGCCCGGCTACACGCCCACCTGACCGCGCGCCGTGATCGCCGGAGAACTCAAGCCCGTGCTGTCGGCGCTGGTGCTGCCGCCGGCGGGGCCGTTGCTGCTGATGGCCGTGGCCGGCCTGCTGGCGTGGCGGGGCCGGCGGCGCATGGCGTGGCTGGCGGGTGGCACGGGCGTGGCGTCGCTGTGGCTGCTGTCGTGCCCGGCCGTGGCCGTGGTGCTGGCCGCGCACCTGTTGCCCCAGGTTTCGCCGACGCGGCCCGAGGTGCTGCGTGCCCTGGACGTGCAGGCCATCGTCGTGCTGGGCGGCGGCATCGACGACCCGTCGCCCGAATACGGCACCCCGCAGCCCTCCCCGAGCACGCTGGTGCGCCTGCGTTACGGCGCGCACCTGGCGCAGGCCACAGGCCTGCCATTGGGTTTCGCGGGTGGCGTGGGCTGGGCCAACGCCGGCACCGGCGTGGCATCCGAAGCGCAGGCCGCCGAGTCTGCGCTGGCCGCCTGGCGGCTGCCGCTGCGCTGGCGCGACGACCAGTCGCGCGACTCGGCCGAGAACGCCGTGCGCATGAAAGAACTGCTGGCGCGCGAAGGCGTCACGCGTATCGCCGTCGTCACGCACGCCTGGCACATGCCGCGTGCACTGCACCACTTCCGCGCACAGGGCTTCCAGACCGTCGTGGCCGCGCCCACGGCATTCATCCTGCCGCAGTCGCGGCGGCTGATGCAGTGGCTGCCCGACAGCGGCGGCCTGCAGGACAGCCGGGCCGTGTTGCGCGAGTGGCTGGCGTTGCGCTTGCTTTGACGCAAGGGTGCGCCGGCGGCTGGCCCGGCGCACTTGACCCGCAGAAATGGGCACTGCTACATTACTAACCAGTCAGTCATTAAAAATACCATTCCTTCTCCATGCCCCTCAAGCGGCTGTTCGATACCCAGGTGAAAACCACGCGCGCCAAGCGCGAGCGGCGCAAGGAAGCGCGTCCGGGCGAGCTGCTGCAGGCCGCGCTGGATCTGTTCGTCGAGAAGGGCTTCGCCGCCACGCGGTCGGAAGAAGTGGCCGCCCGGGCCGGCGTTTCCAAGGGCACGCTGTTCCTCTACTTCCCCAGCAAGGAAGAGCTGTTCAAGGCCGTGGTACGCGAGAACATCTCGGGCCGCTTTTCGCAGTGGAACGATGAGTTCGTGCAGTTCAGCGGCACCACCGCCGACATGCTGCACACCTGCATGGACATCTGGTGGACCCGGGTGGGAGCCACCCAAGCCTCGGGCATCTCAAAACTGATGCTGGGCGAGGCGTGCAATTTTCCCGAGCTCGCGGCCTTCTACCGGCAGGAGGTGGTGCAGCCTGGCCACGCGCTGCTCGCGCGCATCGTCCAGCGTGGCATCGACAGCGGCGAGTTCCGCGCCGTGGACGCTTCGCAGACCGCCTTCAGCGTGGTCGCGTCGATGGTGTTCGTGATGATGCAGCGCCACACCGGCGGCGTGTGCGTGCCCGCCGATACCTCGTTCGATCCGATTGCATTCCTTCACCACCAGGTCGATCTGATGGTGCGGGGCCTGCAAACTCACGCGCCGGAGGCTTCATGAAACGTCGCTGGATCTGGCTGGTCGCCGCAGTGGTGGTGGCTCTCCTGGCCGCCGGTTTGATGCGCACCGTCGCCGAGCGGCGCGCACAGCGGCAGGCCGCCGCCGTGCCCACCGAAAGCGTGATCGAACTCGCGCCCACCGACGTGGTGACCGCCCGCACGCGGACACTGGCCGCCGGCCTGCCGGTGTCAGGATCGATCCGCGCGGTGACCAGCGCCGTCATCAAGGCCCGCGTGGCCGGCGAGTTGCAGGGCCTGGGGGTGCGCGAGGGCGACCCGGTGCGAGCGGGCCAGGTCGTCGCGCGCATCGACGCCACCGAATACCAGTCGCGCGTGGCGCAGGCGCAGCAGCAGGCCGACGCGGCGCGCGCGCAGGTCGACATCGCCCGGCGCCAGTACGACAACAACAAGGCGCTGGTGGACCAGGGCTTCATCTCGCGCACCGCGCTCGATACCTCTCAGGCCAGTCTGGCCTCGGCCGAGGCCACCTACCGCGCTGCGCAGGCCTTCACCGACGTGGCGCGCAAGTCGCTGGACGACACGGTGCTCAGGAGCCCCATCGACGGCCAGGTGTCGCAGCGCCTGGCCCAGCCCGGCGAGCGGGTGGCGGTGGATGCGCGCGTGGTCGAGGTGGTCGATCTCTCCCGGCTCGAACTCGAGGCCAGCCTGCCGCCCGCCGAGTCAGTGAACCTGCGGGTCGGCCAGGCCGCGCAACTGCGCATCGAGGGCCTGCCCCAGCCCGTGGCTGCGCGCGTGGCGCGCATCAACCCGGTGGCTCAATCCGGCAGCCGCAGCGTGCTGGCCTACCTGTCCATCCAGGATGCCACCGGCCTGCGCCAGGGTCTGTTTGCACAAGGCCGCATCGAGACCGGCCGCATCGAGACGCTGGCGGTGCCGATTTCGGCAGTGCGCACAGACAAGCCAGAGCCTTACGTGCAATTGCTCGAAGGCGGCCGGGTCGTGCATCGGCCCGTGACCCTGGGCGCCCGGGGCGTCGATGACGGCGAATCCGTCGTGGCCGTGACTGGCGTGCCGGATGGCGCCGAACTGCTGGCCGCCAGCGTCGGCCTGCTGCGCGAAGGCTCGGCCGTGCGCCGCGCCGGCGCCGCGCCGACGGCCCCTGCTGCGGCCACACCGGCCGCGAGCGCTTCGGCCGCCCGCTGACGCCCGACACCGAGGCCGCACCGCCATGTGGTTCACCCAGGTCAGCCTGCGCAACCCCGTGTTCGCCACGATGGTGATGCTCGCCTTCGTCGTGCTGGGTCTGTTCTCGTATCAGCGGCTGCAGGTCGACCAGTTCCCCAACATCGAATTCCCGGTCGTCGTCGTCACCACCGAATACCCCGGCGCCTCGCCCGAGATCGTCGAGAGCGAGGTGACGCGCAAGATGGAGGAAGGCGTCAACGCCATCGCCGGCATCAACGCCCTCACCTCGCGCAGCTACGAGGGCATGTCGGTGGTGATCATCGAGTTCCAGCTCTCCGTGGATGGCCGCAAGGCGGCCGAGGACGTGCGCGAGAAAGTGGCGCAGCTGCGGCCCAGCCTGCGCGATGAGGTCAAGGAGCCGCGCG
>JAGOCV010000363.1 GCA_017998575.1 Burkholderiaceae bacterium | reverse complement strand
GCGCCAGCCGTTCGCTCACTTCGCCGCTCACGGGCGCACCTCTGCGCCGGCCGCCGCGCGCAGCGAGGGGTACAGCGCACGCGCCGTGCCCGAGAAGATGGCCACGCGCTCGGCGGCCGTGAGATCGCTCGCGGCGGCCAGCGCCTCCTGCAACAGCGACGACAGCCCGCCGGCCGAGGCCGGGAAGTTCGAACCCCACGCGATGCGGTCGGCGCCGAACGCGTCGATGGCATGGCGCAGGAAGCGCTGCGGCGTGGATGCGCCTTCGGCCGATTCGCGCACGTTGTGCGTCGTCCACTTCATGTAGAGGTTGCGGTGGCGCGCCAGCGCGAACAGCGCGGCGGCTTCGGCATAGGGCGCGCCGCCGGCCAGCGCGGGCCGCGCGAAGTGGTCGAGCACGATGCGCACGTCGGGAAAGCGCTCCAGCAGCACCTGCAGTTGCGGCAGGCCGTCGGCGCGCAGTTGCACGCACACCGGGATGCCCCGTTCGCTGGCGTGCTGCCAGGCCGGGAACGAACGCGGATCGTCGAGCCGCGCCTTGTGCGCCGTGGTGTGGCCCGAGATGAACACGCGCAGGCCCGACAGGCCCTGCGCCAGCCAGTGGTCGATGGCGGCGGGCGCGCCGTCGGCCAGCACGTCCACCGAGAACACGCCCGCGAAGCGCGCCGGGTGCGCCGACACGGCCGCCGCGACATAGCTGTTGTCGTGGCCGTAGCAGGTGGAGGCCTGCACCAGGGCGGACTGCGCGATGCCGGCGGCGTCCATGGCGGCAAGCATGCTTTGCGTGTCGACGGGCCGCTCGCGCGACCAGGCCGATTGCTCGCCGGTGAGCGGCGCCAGCGGGAAGCGCGCGGTGTCGCCGCTGATGACGTGCGGATGGATGTCGACGATGTCGAACGATGGGGTGGCGGTCATGCCGTGCGTGTCTCCGTTGTCTGCATTGCGTGCGTTGCGGGCTGCGCCGTCGTCGGTGTCCGGTGCAGCGGGTGAATTCATCATGCGCCGCAATGCATAAGCAGAAAAGACAGATATTCCGCGTATCCCATAAGCATCTTCTAATACCATCGAGGGCATCGCCGCTCCCGCCTTCGCCGCACGCACCATGGCCCAACTCGACTGGTACATCCGCGCCAACCTCAAACCGCGCCACCTGCAGTTGCTGGTCGCGCTGGACGACCTGCGCAACCTGGGCAAGGTGGCGACCAGCCTGCACGTGTCGCAGCCGGCCGTGTCGCTGGCGCTGGGCGAGCTCGAACGCGGGCTGGGCCTGCGCCTGTTCGAGCGCTCGGCGCGCGGCGTCAACCCCAATGCCTACGGCGAATGCCTGATCCGCCAGGCGCGCGTGGTGCTGGCCAGCCTGGCGCAGGCGCGCGACGAGCTGCACGCACTGCTCACCGGCGCGTCGGGCAAGTGCACGCTGGGGGCCCTGCCGGCCATGACACCGTCGATGGTTCCGCTGGCGCTGGCGCGGCTCAAGCAGTCCACGCCGGGCACCACCGTCGCCGTGATCGAGGGCCCGATGGAAACCCTGCTGCCCCAGCTGCGGCGCGGCGCCATCGACCTGATCGTGGGGCGGCTGACCAATCCGCGCGAAGGCACCGATGACCTGCAGGAAAAGGCGCTCCTCAACGGATCGAGCACGCTGGTGGTCGATGCGGCGCATCCGCTCGCACGCCGGCGCAAGCTGCGCTGGCAGGATCTGGAAGGCTTTCCGTGGGTGCTGCCGCCCGTGGGTTCGCTGCCGCGCGATCCGCTGGAGGCGGCGTTCCAGCAGCACGTCGTGGCCATGCCGTCGAACGCCATCGAGACGCTGTCCACGCCGGTCATCTTCAACTACCTGCGGGCCACCCAGGCCATCGGCCTGCTCTCGCGCGTGGTGGCCCACCACTACCGCGGCCTGGGCCAGCTGGCCGTGCTGCCGCTGGAGCTGCCCGATGTGCTGCGCCCCATCGGCCTGACCTGGCGCCGCGACGCGGCGCTGTCGCCCTCCACCGTGCACCTGATGCGCGCGATCGAATCGGTGGCGGCCGAGGCCGATCCGTCGGCCACGCCCACGCGCAAGCCCCGCCGCCCCGCCGCACGGGCGAGCGCGCGCACGGCGGCCTGAACAGCGACAATCGCACCTGATGGATCGCCTGCGCATCGACAAGTGGCTCTGGGCCGCACGCTTCTACAAGACCCGCTCGCTCGCGGCGGAAGATCTCGGCCGGGGGCGCGTGCACGTCAACGGCCAGGAGGCCAAGGCCTCGCGCGAGGTGAAGGTGGGCGACACGGTGGAAATCCGCACGCCGCCCGCGCCGCGTACCGTGCAGGTGCTGGGCATTTCGGGCCAGCGCGGCCCGGC
Source organism: Burkholderiaceae bacterium (assembly GCA_017998575.1). Next base: position 1,211 of record JAGOCV010000363.1, on the reverse strand, counting down.
GCCCGTGGCCCAGCAGCTGTATTCGGAAACCGAGGAAAGCCGGCTGCGCCGCGAGGCGGCGATCGAGCAGCGCCGCCACGAGCCCGCGCTGGCGATGACCCAGGGGCGCCCCACCAAGCGCGACCGCCGCGACCTTGAAGAGCATCGCCGCGCCGACTGGGACGACCGCTGGTCAGCGAAGATCTGACGCCCCCCGCCGGCCCTCGCGGGACGCATTGCGCGGGCAACGACCTCGTCGTCATGAGCATCGCCCGGAGGTTCAGCGTGGCACCCTTCCTGCTTCGGGCTTGTACCGTGGGCGGTGCCGGCCGGATGTGATCCAGTGGAGGCAGGCGGCGCGCCATCGCATTTCCGCCGGCATCCTTCCAGCAGTCCCATGAACCCCAGGCACTTCCTTCTCGTCGTCTCGCTCGGCCTCGCTGCCGGCCTGTGCGCCACCGGCGCCAGTGCGCAGCAGCTCTTTCGCATCGGCACCGGCGGCCTGTCGGGCAGCTACTACCCCATCGGGCAGCTGATCGCATCGGCCGTCACGCAGCCGGGCCGGCTGGTGGTGTCGGCGCAGGCCAGCAACGGCTCGGTGGCCAACGTGACGGCGGTCGCCGGCGGCTCCCTCGAATCGGGCTTCAGCCAGTCGGACATCGCGGCCTGGGCGCAGCAGGGCACGGGGCTCTACCAGGGCCGCACGGGCGCGCCCACGCTGCGGCTGATCGCCAACCTGTATCCCGAGGCCGTGCACCTGATCGCGCGGCGCGGCGCGGGCGTGCGCACCGTGGCCGACCTGCGCGGCAAGCGCGTGGGCATGGACGAGGCGGGCTCGGGCACGCTGGTGCATGCGCGGCTCATCCTGGCCGCCTGGAACATCAAGGAAACCGAACTGCGGCCCGAATACATCAAGGCCGGCCCGGCCATCGAGCGCATGAAGGCGGGCGAGATCGACGCGCTGTTCTTCGTGGGCGGCGTACCTTCGGCCGCCGTGACCGAGCTGGCAGCCAGCGCGCCGGGCATCGAGCTGGTGCCGATCGACGGCGCGGCGGCACAGGGCCTGCGCATGGCCAGCCGCTACTTCTCGGCCGCGAGCATCGGCGCCGATGCGTACCCGGGCGTCGCGGCCGTGCAGACGCTGGCCGTCTCGGCGCAATGGGTCACGCGCGAAGACGTGGACGCCGACACGGTCTACCAGCTCACGCGCGCGCTGTTCGCCGAGCCCACAC
>JAGOCV010000078.1 GCA_017998575.1 Burkholderiaceae bacterium | reverse complement strand
GTTGCCGGCCACGTACATCTCCCAGCCGCTGTCCACGCCGATGATGCCCACGTCCTTGATGCCGGCCTCGGCGCAGTTGCGCGGACAGCCGCTCACCGCGAACTTGACCTTGTGTGGCGCGTACATGCGCCACATGGCGCGCTCCAGATCCTTGCCCATCTGGGTGCTGTCCTGCGTGCCCATGCGGCACCACTCGCTGCCCACGCAGGTCTTCACCGTGCGCAACGCCTTGGCGTAGGCATGGCCGCTGGGCATGCCGATATCGCGCCAGACGGCCTGCAGGTCTTCCTTCTTCACGCCCAGCAGGTCGATGCGCTGGCCGCCGGTCACCTTCACTGTGGGAATCTTGTACTTGTCGACCGCATCGGCGATGCGGCGCAGCTCGTCGGCCGTGGTCTCGCCGCCCCACATGCGCGGAATGACGGAGTAGGTGCCGTCCTTCTGGATGTTGGCGTGGCTGCGCTCGTTGATGTAGCGGCTCTGCGGGTCGTCCCTGGCTTCCTTGGGCCAGGTGCTGATGAGGTAGTAGTTGATGGCCGGACGGCAGGTGGCGCAGCCGTCTGGCGTGCTCCAGTCGAGCGCGCGGAACACGTCGGCCACGCGCGTGAGGTGCCGCTCGCGGATCGCGTCGCGCACGGCCTGGTGGCCATGGGCGGTACAGCCGCACACGGCCTTGAGCTTGGGCGCGGCCGAGAAGTCGCCGCCGGCCGTGAACATGATGATCTGCTCGACCAGGCCGGTGCACGAGCCGCACGAGGCGCTGGCCTTGGTGTGCTTGCGCACGTCTTCCAGCGTGAACAGGCCCTTGTCCTTGATGGCCTTGCAGATCGTGCCCTTGGTCACGCCGTTGCAGCCGCAGACCTCGTCGGCATCCGCCATCGCGGCCGCCTTGTTCTGGCCCTGGTGGCCGGTATCGCCCAGATTGCTCTCGCCGAACATCAGCTTGTCGCGGATGTCGGCGATGCTGCGGCCTTCGCGCAGCAGCTTGAAGTACCAGCTGCCGTCCACGGTGTCGCCGTACAGGCAGGCGCCCACCAGTCTGTCACCCTGGATGACCAGCTTCTTGTAGACGCCGCCGAAGGGGTCGCTCATGACGATCTCTTCCGTCTGATCGCCGCCCGTGAAGTCGCCGGCCGAGAACAGGTCGATGCCCGTGACCTTGAGCTTGGTCGAGGTGAGCGAGCCCGTGTAGCGCCCGATGCCGTACTGCGCCAGGTGGTTGGCCACCACCTTGCCCTGCTCGAACAGCGGCGCCACCAGCCCGTAGGCGATGCCGCGGTGGCTGGCGCATTCGCCCACGGCGTAGATGCGCGCGTCGGTTACGGTCTGCAGCGTGTCGCTGACCACGATGCCGCGGTTGCAGTGCACGCCGATCTTCTCGGCCAGCGCCGTGTTGGGGCGGATGCCCACGGCCATCACCACGAGGTCGGCCGGCACTTCGCTGCCGTCCTTGAAACGCACGCCGGTCACGCGGCCTTCGGGCCCACCCACCAGCTCCTGCGTCTGCGCGCCGATCAGGAACTGCATGCCGCGCTCTTCCAGCGACTTCTGCAGCATGCGGCCGGCCACCTTGTCGAGCTGGCGTTCCATCAGCCAGTCGCTCACGTGCACAACCGTGACCTGCATGCCGCGCTTCATGAGGCCGTTGGCGGCTTCGAGTCCCAGCAGGCCGCCGCCGATGACGACGGCGTGCCTGTACCTGGCCGCCGCGTCGATCATGGCTTGCGTGTCGGCGATGTCGCGGTAGGCCAGCACGCCTGCCAGGTCGCGCCCGGGCACGGGCAGCATGAACGGGTTGGAGCCCGTGGCCAGCAGCAGGCGGTCGTAGGCGGCCTCGATGATCTGGCCGTCGGCACCGGTGGCGCGCACCGTGCGACGCACGCGGTCCACATCGGTCACCGTGGCGCCGGCATGCAGCGTGATGCCGTTGTCCGCGTACCAGGCCCAGTCGTTGAGCACGATCTCGGCCAGCGTCTGCTCGCCCGCGAGCACGGGCGAGAGCAGGATGCGGTTGTAGTTGGGGTGCGGTTCTGCGCCGAAGACGGTGATGTCGTAGGCGTCGGGCGCGAGCTTGAGCAGTTCCTCCAGCGTGCGCACGCCGGCCATGCCGTTGCCCACCATCACGAGCTTCTTGCGGCCCGCCGTCGAGGGTGGGCTGGAGACGGAAGGCAGTCTTGTCTTGCTGGGGGCGAGCATCGTGGACTCCATGCGATGAGGTGTTCGAAGGCTCAGGCGCGCATGGCTGCCGGGGTGGCGACGGTGGTGGCACGCTGGGTCAACGGCTCCACCTTGCGCTGCTTCTCGTACAGGAAGGACAGGATCTCCTGCCGGCAGTGGTTGTAGACCGGGTTCTCCACCAGCGCCAGCCGGTTGCGCGGGCGGGGCAGTGCCACGTCCATCACCTGCCCGATGGTGGCTGCCGGGCCGTTGGTCATCATCACCACGCGGTCGGACAGGAGCACGGCTTCGTCCACGTCGTGCGTGATCATCATCACGGTGTTGCCCAGCTCGCCCTGGATGCGGATGACCTCGTCCTGCAGATGCGCGCGCGTGAGGGCGTCGAGCGCGCCGAACGGCTCATCCAGCAGCAACACCTTGGGCTCCATCGCCAGCGCGCGCGCGATGCCGACACGCTGTTTCATTCCACCCGAAATCTCGGACGGCAGTCGATGCAAGGCATGGCCCATGTTGACCATCTCCAGGTTGTGGCGGATCCAGTCGCGGCGCTCGGCTGGCGTCTTGCTGTTGCGGAAGATCTTTTCGACCGCGATCTCGACGTTCTGCCACACCGTGAGCCACGGGAGCAGGGAGTGGTTCTGGAACACCACGGCGCGGTCCGGGCCAGGCGAGTCCACTTCGCGGCCGTCGAGGATGACGCCGCCGCCCGTGGCCTTGAGCAGGCCGGCGACGATGTTGAGCACCGTGGATTTGCCGCAGCCGGAGTGTCCGATCAGCGAAATGAACTCGCCGCGCCGGACCCCCAGGTCGATGCCCTTGAGCACGGGGTTGAGGCTGCCACCGTTGCCGGTGAAGACCATGTCGACCTGCGAGAGGGTGAGGTATGCATTGCTCATGATGTATCGCTCCTGCCGGAAGGAATGTTCAGCTGGCAGCTGTCCCGCGCGTGACGAGGCGGCCGACCCGGGCGACGAGACGGTCGAGCAGGAAGCCGATCAGTCCGACGTAGATGAGCGCCAGGATGATGTCGCTGATGCGCGAGGAGTTCCACGCGTCCCAGATGAAGAAGCCGATGCCGACACCGCCGATCAGCATCTCCGCTGCGACGATGGCCAGCCACGACAGGCCGACACCGATGCGCAGTCCCGAGAAGATGAACGGCGCGGCGGCCGGCAGCATGATCTTGGCGAAGTACTCGAGGCCGTTGAGGCGGATCACCTTCGCCACGTTGCGGTAGTCCTCGGGGATGTTTCGGATGCCGATCGACGTGTTGATGATGATGGGCCAGACCGAGGTGATGAAGATCACGAAGATGGCCGACGGATGCCCGTCGCGGAAGCCGGCCAGCGAGATCGGCAGCCAGGCAAGCGGTGGCACGGTTCGCAGCACCTGGAAGATCGGATCGAGCCCGCGCAATGCCCAGGTCGACTGGCCCACCAGCACGCCCAGGCCCACCCCGGCCACCACGGCGAGCGCATAGCCGTAGGCCACGCGCTTGAGACTGGCCAGCAGCTGCCAGGCGAGGCCGACGTCGTTGCCGCCGTTGTCGTAGAAGGGGTGGACGATCAGCTCCCACGTGTCCTGGACGACTTTGCTCGGCGGCGGCAGGGCGGCGCCGGGCCGCGAGCCCATCGCCTCCCAGATCAGCAGCAGCACGGCGAGGATGACCAGCGGAGGCAGCACGTGCGCGCCAGCGCGGCGCGTGCGCGCGACCAGCCAGGCGTACGCTTTCGGTGCGCCCTGGGGGGCCGAGAGCCGGATCGGCTCGATGGTTTCGGTGCTGCTGCTCATGGCGTGGACTCCTGGGACTTGGCGTGGGGAGGAACTGGCGGCGCGTCAGGCGCTCTTGACGTACTTGATCGACAGGCTGTCGAGGTACTTCTTCGGGTTGGCCGGATCGAAGACCTTGCCGTCGAAGAATTTCTCGACGCCGCGCGACTTGGAGGCCGGGATGTCTTTGGCCGCGACACCCAGTTCCCGGGCGGCCGCGCGCCAGATGTCCTCGCGGTTGACCTTGGCGATGAGCGCCTGGGTGTCGAGGTTCGGCGGCAGGTAGCCCCAGCGGATGTTCTCGGTCAGGAACCACAGATCGTGGCTCTGGAACGGATAGCTCGCGTGGTCTTTCCAGAAGCGCATCTGGAACTTGCTGTTGGCTTCCACGCGACCGGTGCCGTAGTCGAAGTCGCCCTTGACGCGGTCGATGACATCGTCGACGGGCGCGTTGATCCAGCGGCGGCGCGAACAGATTTCGGCCACTTCGGCGCGGTTGGCCGGTTCCTCGCACCACATCTGGGCTTCCATCACCGCCTTGAGCAGTGCCTTGGTCGCGTTGGGGTTGGCCTGCACGTAGTCGGCGCGCATGGCGAAGGCCTTCTCCGGGTGGTTCATCCACAGCTCGCTGGTGGTGAGCGCCGTGTAGCCGATCTTCTGGTTGATCAGCTGGCGGTTCCATGGCTCGCAGACGCAGAAGGTGTCCATGCTGCCGACCTTCATGTTCGCCACCATCTGGGCGGGCGGCACGACGATGGTCGTGATGTCCTTGTTGGGGTCCACGCCGCCGGCGGCCATCCAGTAGCGGATCCACATGTCGTGCGTGCCACCAGGAAAGGTCATGGCGGCGTTCACGGGCTTGCCCGTCTTCACGCGCTTGGACAAGAGCGCCTTGCCGAAATCCCGCGTGTCCACGCCAACCTTGAGATCCTTGTATTCGTTGCCGACGGAGATGCACTGGCCACCGAGATTCAGCCGGGCCAGGATGTTCATCGGCACCGGCACGTTGTTGGCCGTCGTTGCGCCGGTGCTGATGAGATAGGGCATCGGCGTGAGGATGTGCGCGCCGTCGATGCCGCCCGATCGGGATCCGAGCACCAGGTTGTCGCGCGTCGTGCCCCAGGACGATTGCTTGAGCACCTCGACGTCTGTCATGCCGTGCTTCTTGAAGAAGCCCTTCTCTTCTGCGACGAACAGCGGCGCCGCGTCGGTGAGGGCGATGAAGCCGAGCTTGGCGGCGCGCGTTTCCAGGGCCGCGCCTTGCGCGAAGGCGCGTGACGGCCACAGCGTCGTGGCGGCGGCCGGGCCGGCAACGGCGGCCTGAAGGACGGTGCGGCGCGTGAGGCCGCGTGTACGAAGGGCGATCGGGTCTTGCATGAGGCAACTCCTGTGCGGTGCGCAAAAACAAAACGGCGTCCACTTCGTTGCGCCCGCGAGGGGTGCAAGAAATGGACGCCGTTGTCCGTTCGAGTCTGGGAAGACTGCGAGGCCGGGCCGCCATTGGCCTGACTTGAGACGTTACAAGCCAGAAGCGTGCCAGCATCCATGCCAGATGCCGACTTCGTGCGCTTTCATTGGGAGAATCCGCTGCCCGTGCGCCGCGCCGGGGTCTGTGGCCGATGCCGCGGATGGCCGCGTTTGGTGCGGCGCGGTGCGGCGGCACGATTGTTGTGCATGCCAGCGTGCGCGCTCACTGGAATACCTCCGGCTTCGCCTGCGGTGCGAGCCGCTTGGGGCGGCCCGGCGAGGCTCATGCGCCGAGGTAGTCCGACATCGCCAGCACCGACTCTGCCACGTCCACCAGTTTGCGGTTCTGGCTCATCGCGGTCTGCCGCAGCATGGCGTAGGCGTCTGCCTCGCTGAGCTTGCGGGCGGCCATCAGCAGGCCCTTGGCGCGCTCGACCACCTTGCGTTCGTTGAGCGCGGCGCGCACGGTCTCCAGTTCGTCGCCCATGGATTGCAGGCGGCGCGATTGCTCCTGCACCATGCCCAGCACCGAGCGCTCGAGGTGAGGTGTGAGTGGCGCGGGGGCCTCGGTGGCGTCCGTGGCAGCGATGTCGGCCGCGCCGGCCTCGCGGGCCAGCGCCTGCAGCGTGGCCTGCTGGTTGCGCAGCTCGGCGCGCGCCTGTTCGATGCGCTGACGGCACAGCGTGCGCAGCTGCTCGGCCAGCAGCGCCTCGACGGATTGCATCGCATCGATGCGGGAGGTGGCGCAGTCGTACCAGGTGTGGCTGAGGTCGGCGTCGAGCGGCCCGTTGAGGCCGGCCACGCTGCCCAGTCGCCGAAGGCGTTCGAGCGTGGCGCGTGCTTCGGCCGGCTGGCTGTCGGCCCAGGCGGCGCGTACGGTGGCGTCGGAGAAGTCGGCGAACACCTCGAAGCAGCGCTGCTGCGATTCGATCAGGTGCTGCCAGTGCGGCTGCAGCCCGGCGTCGGCATGGCCCGACGCGAACACGGCCGCCCCCAGCGCGCGCTCCTGGCCGGCGAACTCCTTGCCTTGCATGAAGTTGAAGAGGGCGACCAATGCGCGCGAGATCGCCGGATCGGAGGCGCTGTCGGCTGCCTCGAATACTACGGACAGCAGGCCCGCCACCAGCCGCACGAAGGCCGCCGTGCTGGCTTCGGGCGAGAGGGCCTGCGTGGTCACGCGCTGGCGCAGCGCGGGCAGGCCGTCCAGCGCGTGCAGCACCACGGCGATGCGGCTGAACAGGCGCGCGCCATTGCGTGCGCGGTGGGCATCCGTGTCCAGCGCGGCGAGGCGCTCGCGCACGTGCAGCTCAAGCACGTTGCATTCGCCGATCTGCGCCAGCCGCTGCCCGCCGAAGCGGCTGCCGCGCGAGGCGAGGTACATGTTGGACATGCCGCGCTCTTTCTGCAGGCCATGGATCAGGCGGCCGATCACGCTGACCAGCTCGCTGGTGAGGGCGAGGTGTTCGAGTTCGCCGATCTCGCACTGGCGGGCGGCGACGAGGAAGCTGAGGCCGGAAGTCATCGGAGGCAGGGCACGTATTCCGGGGCGGCAGCAACATCCGTGCCGCGGTGCGGGTCGGGGCACCCCACTTAAACTCGCGGCCATGCTGGTGCTGGGATTCGAATCATCGTGCGACGAGACCGGGGTCGCGCTCGTGGAACGCGTGCCGGGCGAGGCCATGCCGCGCCTGCTGTCGCACGCGCTCTACAGCCAGGTGCGCATGCACGAGGCCTATGGCGGCGTGGTGCCCGAACTGGCCAGCCGCGACCACATCCGCCGCGCCCTGCCGCTGGCCAACGAAGTGATGGCCCAGGCCGGCCGCACGCTGGCCGATGTCGACGTGGTCGCCTTCACGCGGGGCCCGGGCCTGGCCGGTGCGCTGCTGGTGGGCGCGGGCGTGGCCTGTGCCCTGGGCGCGGCGCTCGACCGGCCGGTGCTGGGTGTGCACCACCTCGAAGGGCATCTGCTGTCGCCTTTCCTCTCGGCCGATCCGCCCGAGTTTCCGTTCGTCGCGCTGCTGGTGTCGGGCGGCCATACGCAGCTCATGCGCGTGGACGGCGTGGGCCGCTACGAGCTGCTGGGCGAAACCATCGACGACGCGGCCGGCGAGGCGTTCGACAAGTCGGCCAAGCTGCTGGGCCTGGGTTATCCGGGCGGGCCCGCGTTGTCGCGTCTGGCGCAGCAGGGCGATGCCGCGGCCTTCAAGCTGCCGCGGCCGCTGCTGCACAGCGGCGATCTCGACTTTTCCTTCGCCGGCCTGAAGACGGCGGTGCTCACGCAGGTGAAGAAGCTCGGCGACGGCCTCGACGCGCGCCGTGCCGACGTCGCGGCCAGCACCGAGGCCGCCATCGTCGATGTGCTGCTGGCCAAGTCGCTGGCGGCCCTCAAGGCCACCGGGCTCAAGCGGCTGGTCGTGGCTGGCGGCGTGGGTGCCAACCGGCACCTGCGCATGCAGCTGGACGAAGCCTGCGCGCGCCGCGGCGTGCGCGTGCACTATCCCGAGCTGGCGCTGTGCACCGACAACGGCGCCATGATCGCCATGGCGGCCGCCATGCGCCTGCAGGCGGGCGCCGGGACGGCACGGCGCGACTACGCGTTCGACGTGCGGCCGCGCTGGCCACTGGCCGAGCTGGCCGCCGACCCGGCCTGACGCGCGGCCGACCGCGCCAAAAAAAGGCCGCACGCCCCGGGGGGTATGCGGCCTGGAAGGGGGCGCGAGGGCCCCACGAGGAGTTTCGGGTAGCCGGCCTTACTTGATGGCCAGCGTGGTGACGTTGGAGACCGGCGTCTGCTTGGCCAGCCTGAGCGTCAGCACGCCGTTGTCCAGTCGCGCCTCGCTGGCGCCGGCATCGATGGCCTGCGGAAGCTCGTAGGCCGCCTTGTACTGCCGCGGCGCTTCGGCCTTGGTGGCCACGCGCACCACGGCGCCTTCGATGCCGATGTCCAGCTGCTCACGGCTCACGCCGGGCACGTCGAGCGTGATGGTCCAGTGCGTGTCGTCCTGCTGCACGTTCGCGCCGGCGGCAAAGCCACCCAGCGCATCGGCAAAGAAGCGGTCGAAGCCGCGATCGAAGGAACGCAGCGAAGGGGTGTAGCCGCGGGTACGGAGAACGGGGGCGAAGAACATGATGGAAGGCTCCTTGTGTCAGTCAACGTGGGGCGCGAGGCACTTTGTGCAACATCGCGTCCCGTACACTGCGCGGCTTTCGACCGTGATCGCCGCATGCCTCCAACATGCGCGCAAGCCGTTGTTTTTCAAGGGAAAAGTTTGTCTGAAAATCTTCGCCGCCGGCTCTTGAAATCAGTCGCCGCAGCGCTATTTGTTCCGCCCCTCGCGCATGCCCAGCTGGCCGGCGCGCCCATCAAGGTGGCGTTGATCGAAAGCCTCTCCGGGCCTGCCGGCAACACCGGCGAAGCCGTCTTCCGCAACCTGCACTGGGCCATGGAGCGCGTCAATGCGCGCGGCGGCATCGCACTGCCGGGCGGCGCCCGGCCCCTCACGCTGTTGCGCTACGACAGCAAGGGCCAGACCGAAGAGGCGCTCTCGGTGCTCCGGGCGGCCATCGACGGTGGTGCCCGCTTCATTGCCCAGGGCAACAGCTCGGCGGTGGCGTCGGGCCTGCTCGAGGCCATTGCACGCCACAACGAGCGAGACCCTGAGCGGCGCGTGGTGTTCCTGAACTACTCCGCCGTCGATCCGCCGCTGACCAACGAGCGCTGCAACTTCTGGCATTTCCGTTTCGATGCCCATGCCGACATGCGCATGCGCGCGCTGATGAGCGTGCTGGCCGAAGACCGGGGCGTGCAGGGCGCGTACCTGATCGGGCAGGACTACAGCTTCGGCCAGGCCGTGCTGCGCGAGGCGCGCCGCCAGTTGGGCGAGCGCCGGCCCGACGTGCGCGTACTGGGCGAAGAACTGCACCCCATGATGCGGGTGAAGGATTTCGCGCCCTATGCCGCCAAGATCCGCGCCAGCGGTGCGCAGGCCGTGATTACCGGAAACTGGGGCAACGATCTCACGCTGCTGGTGAAGGCGGCGCGCGAGGCGGGCTTCGAGGGCAAGTTCTACACCTTCTACGGCAATGCGCTGGGCGCGCCGGCCGCACTGGGCGATGCCGGCGTGGGCCGTGTCATCGCCGTGGCCGACTGGCTGCCCAACGTCGCCACGCGCGAGAGCGATGCGTTCTACCGATCGTTCCGCGAGCGTTTCCCGAACCCGGCCGACGACTACGTGCACATGCGGATGCAGTTGCTGATCGAAGCGCTGGCCCAGGCCATCGGCCGTGCCGGCTCGGTCGAGGCGGGCGCCGTCGCCGCGCAGCTGGAGAACGCGTCGGTGACCCTGGCCGGCCAGACAGGCACCATGCGCGCGGCCGACCACCAGTTCCAGCAGACGCTGGTGGTGGGCATGATGGACAAGCAGGGCACGCCCGGCGTCAAGTTCGACGTCGAGGGTTCGGGCTACGGCTTCCGCGTCATCCGCACGCTGTCGCCCGCCCAGGCCGAGATGCCGCACAGCTGCGTCATGGCGCGGCCCTGAACCGGAAAGGCTCCGACATGCGCCAGGCCATCGTCGATCTCGAGGCGTCCCGCATCCGCGAAGTGGCCAACGCCGGCCTGGGGCGCGAGGACGTGCTGGCGTTCTGGTTCGGCGAAAGCGATGAGGTCACGCCCGACTTCATCCGCCAGGCCGCCAGCGACTCCATCCTGCGCGGCGAAACCTTCTACGCGCACAACCTCGGCCTGCCCGAGCTGCGCGAGGCCATCGCCGGCTACACCACCGCACTGCATGGCCCGGTGGGTGCCGACCGCATCGCCGTCACTTCGGGCGGTGTCAGCGCGCTGATGCTGGCCGTGCAGGCGCTGGTGGATGCGGGCGACGAGGTGGTCGCCGTCACACCCGTATGGCCCAACCTCACGGCGCAGCCCGCGATCCTGGGCGCGCGACTGCGTTGCGTGCCGCTGCAGGTAATCGACGGGGTCTGGCGGCTCGACCTGCCCGCGCTGCTGACGGCAGTGACACCGGCCACGCGCCTGCTGATCGTCAACGCGCCCAACAACCCCACGGGCTGGACGCTGTCCCGGCCCGAGCAGCAGGCCATCCTGGACCACTGCCGGGCTACCGGCACCTGGATCCTGGCCGACGAGGTGTACGAGCGCCTGTATTACGAAGGAGCGGGGGCGTCTGCCGCCCCGAGCTTCCTCGACGTGGCCCGCGCCGACGACCGCCTCGTGGTCGCGCAGAGCTTTTCCAAGAGCTTCCTCGTGACCGGATGGCGCCTGGGCTGGCTGGTGATGCCGTCTGGCCTGACGCCGCACATGGGCAAGCTGATCGAGTTCAACACCTCGTGCACCAGCGTGTTCGTGCAGCGTGCCGGGCTGGCCGCGCTGGCCCGCGCCGACGAGTTGACGCCGCGCGTGGTCGCCCACCTGCGCCGCTGCCGCGACACGCTGGTGCCGCAGTTGCAGGCGGTGCCGGGCGTGCATGTCTCGCCAGCGCCAGGCGGCATGTATGCCTTCTTCCGCATCGATGGGCAGGCCGATTCGCTGGCGACGGCGAAACGGCTCGTCACCGAGGCCGGGCTGGGCATCGCGCCGGGCAACGCATTCGGCGCCGAGGCGCAGGGCTGGTTCCGCTGGTGCTTCGCCACGCAGGAGCTCGGTCGGCTGGCCGAAGGCGTGCGACGCCTCGAGCGCTGGCTTGGCGCCCAGCCGCGTTCCTGAGGGCGCGGGGCCGTTCCGCCGCCGCGCTATAATCCCAAAGCTTTGCATTCCGCAAGGCACACGCACACGGCATTTCCGGCTGTCTGCGCAAGTCAAACATTCACTGGAAAACACTGACATGACCACCCTGAACAAGGCCGAGATCGTCCAGGCCAACGCGCGCGCCGCCAACGACACGGGCAGCCCCGAAGTGCAAGTCGCACTGCTCACGGCCCGCATCAACGAACTCACCCCCCACTTCAAGCAGCACGCCAAGGACCACCACGGCCGCCGCGGCCTGCTGCGCATGGTGAGCCGCCGCCGCAAGCTGCTGGACTACCTCAAGTCCAAGGACGTGAGCCGTTACAGCGCGCTGATCGCCAAGCTGGGCCTGCGCAAGTAAGCGGCAACCGCACGTAGCAAACGCCTGGGTTGGCTGGCTGACTCAGGCGTTTTGCACTTTGAAGCATTGAAAACTGCCGGTGGCGCCCCGCGTTGCCGGCCCCTCCCGGAGAACGTCAGGCAGATCGAAGCTGTGTCATTCCAACGGCATTCGCGCCCCGCGTGCGAGCTTCGCTGGAATGGCATCGTGTTCTGCGGCGCGGTTTCCGGATCCTGACGAGGGGTGGCCTGCCACCTTTCGCCATCCAACCCAAGGAGCCAACATGAGCCTCTTCAACAAAGTCACCAAGACCTTCCAGTGGGGCCAGCACACGGTCACCATGGAAACCGGCGAAATCGCCCGCCAGGCCACCGGTGCCGTGCTGGTCAACATCGACGACACCGTGGTGCTCGCCACCGTGGTCGCCTCCAAGTCAGCCAAGCCCGGCCAGGACTTCTTCCCGCTGACCGTCGACTACATCGAGAAGACCTACGCCGCCGGCAAGATCCCCGGCAGCTTCTTCAAGCGCGAAGCCAAGCCCAGCGAACTCGAAACGCTGACCAGCCGCCTGATCGACCGCCCGATCCGTCCGCTGTTCCCCGAAGGCTTCTTCAACGAAGTCCACGTGGTGATCCACACCGTGTCGCTCAACCCCGAGGTCGACGCCGACATCGCAGCCATGATCGCCTCCAGCGCAGCGCTGGCCGTCTCGGGCATTCCGTTCGCGGGCCCGATCGGCGCCGCGCGTGTGGGTTACGTCAACGGCGAGTACGTCCTGAACCCGGGTCAGACCCAGCGCAAGGACAGCCAGATGGATCTGGTCGTCGCCGGTACCGAGGCCGCCGTGCTGATGGTCGAATCCGAAGCCCAGCAACTGTCCGAAGAAATCATGCTGGGCGGCGTGGTGTTCGGCCACGAGCAGGCCAGGACGGCCATCAACGCCATCCATGAACTCGTGCGCGACGCCGGCAAGCCGGCCTGGGACTGGCAGCCGCCGGCCGAAGACGAACCCTTCGTCGCCAAGGTCAAGGCCCTGGCCGAAGACAAGCTGCGCGCCGCCTACCAGATCCGCAACAAGCAGGCCCGCACGCAGGCCCTGCGTGAAGCCTCGGCTTCGGTGCAAGCGGCCCTGAAGGCCGACGGCGCCGAGTTCGATGCCGTCAAGGTCGGTGACCTGATGTTCGCGATCGAATCGTCGATCGTGCGCAGCCAGATCCTGTCGGGCGAGCCCCGCATCGACGGCCGTGACACGCGCACCGTGCGGCCCATCGAAATCCGCAACGGCGTGCTGCCCCGTACCCACGGCTCGGCGCTGTTCACGCGCGGCGAGACGCAGGCGCTGGTCATTTCCACGCTGGGAACCGAACGCGACGCACAGCGCATCGACGCGCTGTCCGGCGAGTTCGAAGACCGCTTCCTGTTCCACTACAACATGCCTCCCTTCGCCACCGGCGAAGTCGGCCGCATGGGCTCGACCAAGCGCCGCGAAGTCGGCCACGGCCGACTGGCCAAGCGCGCGCTCGCCGCCTGCCTGCCCACGAAGGAAGAGTTCCCCTACACCATCCGCGTGGTCTCGGAAATCACCGAGTCCAACGGCTCCTCGTCGATGGCTTCGGTCTGCGGCGGCTGCCTGTCGATGATGGATGCGGGCGTGCCGATGAAGGCCCACGTGGCCGGCATCGCCATGGGCCTGATCAAGGAAGGCAACCGCTTCGCCGTGCTGACCGACATCCTGGGCGACGAAGATCACCTGGGCGACATGGACTTCAAGGTGGCCGGCACCACGGCGGGCATCACCGCGCTGCAGATGGACATCAAGATCCAGGGCATCACCAAGGAAATCATGCAGGTGGCGCTGGCCCAGGCCAAGGAAGCGCGCGTGCACATCCTGGGCAAGATGCAGGAAGCCATGGGTGAGGCCAAGGCCGAAGTCTCCAGCTTCGCGCCCAAGCTCTACACGATGAAGATCAACCCCGAGAAGATCCGCGACGTGATCGGCAAGGGCGGCGCGGTCATCCGTGCGCTGACCGAAGAGACCGGCTGCCAGATCAACATCGAGGAAGACGGCACCATCACCATCGCCGCCACCGACGCTGCCAAGGCCGACATCGCCAAGCAGCGCATCGAGCAGATCACGGCCGAAGTCGAAATCGGCAAGGTCTACGAAGGCCCGGTCACCAAGATCCTGGACTTCGGCCGTGATC
>JAGOCV010000362.1 GCA_017998575.1 Burkholderiaceae bacterium | reverse complement strand
ACCTGGCCGCGCACCCCGACCTGTATCACCGGCAGGACGGCCGCGTGCGCCTGCGCATCGAGCGTGAGCTGCCCACGCTCGATGCGCAGGCGCACGCGGCCGTCCTGCCGGTGATACAGGTCGGGGTGCGCGGCCAGGTAGGCGTCGGCCTCGGCCGCCGGGCGGCCGTTGAAGCCGTCGATGAAGTGGTGGGCGTTGCGCTCCACATGCGAAATGCCCAGCAGACTCACCAGCGCCAGGTCCTGCTGCACGCTGATGCCGGGTTGCGTGGTGAGGTCTTCGGCGGACATGAAGTACACCTCGCGCCCCTCGGCCTGGTTCCACACCTGGCAGCGCGCCAGGTTGAGGACCGATTTGTAGAAGCCCTTGCAGGCCTTGGTGGACACGCCGGTGTAGCCCAGCGAGCGCGCGCGCGGAAAGGCGTCGAGGTCGCCGTCGGACTCGTCGATGATGACCGGCTTGTGCCGCGCCAGCGCCGCCACCGGCTGGGCCAGCGCCATCTGCCGCTTGATGGGTTGTTCGATCAGCAGCGTGGCCTCGCACAGGCGGCGCAGCGCGGGCTCGGCGGCCATGCGCTGCCACAGCTCGGCGATGGCCTCGGCGCTCTCGTACTGCTCATTGCCGTCCAGCGTGACGACATAGGGGTCTTGCAGGCGGTCGAGCACGGAGGCGATGCGGCGCAGGCGCTCCAGGTCGGCGTCGATCTGGCCCGACACCTTGAGCTTGAAGTGGCGGTTGCCGTAGGCAGCCACGACTTCCTCAAGGGTTTCGGGCAGGCCGTCGTTCACGCGCGTGCCGGCGGGCTGGTCGCCCGCCACGATGGGGTCGAGCAGGCCGACGGTGTGGCGCACCGCCAGCGTGCCCAGCGGGGTGAGCGCGCGCAGGAAGGGGGCGAGCGCGAAGCCTTGCAGGTCGGGCGCGATGGCGTGCGCGCGCAGGCCCGGCAGGTTGTGCTGCATCGCCTGCCAGAAGCTCACGCTCTCCAGGCGGCACAGCGCGTCGAGCACCGCGCGGTCGATCAGCGCGGGGCCGTAGCTGGTCACCAGCGGGTTGAGGCCGCAGGCGGCGCCCGCGTCGAGCAGCTCGCGGTAGTGGTGGGCGTACAGGTCGAAGGCGCTGAGCCAGGGCGCGGCGCCGTAGGTCTCGGTGGTGAGTTCCAGCGCCTTGCGCAGCTGGTCGAGGTTCTGCGCGTCGGACAGCGCGGGGTTCTTGTCGAACCACTTCGCGCCCAGCGCCTCGGCGGCGTAGCCCACGCCCTCGCGCCCGTTCTCGTGGCGCACGCGCACCCGCACGATGGCCTGGCGGCCTTCGGTCACGGTGATGACGCCAAAGCGGAACGGCAGGCGCAGCCGGTAGGGCGATTCGAAGCGCTCGACGGCCAGGACTTTGACGCGGGGGGCGGTGGGGAGTGGGGTCATGGGGGTCATTCCTCAAGGGCCTCCAGCAGCCCGCGCAGGTAACCGATGGCGCGGGCGGCGGCCATGGGGCCATCGGGGTGGTAGTCGAAGGGCTCCACCGCGACCCAGCCGGCGTAGCGGTGCTGGCGCAGGGTGCGAAGGATGTCGGCGAAGGCCAGCGCGCCCTGGCCGGGGCCGCGCAGGTTGGGGTCGTTCACCTGCACATGGGCCAGCAGGCCGCTGGGCAGCCACTGCGCGAGCACGGCGGGCACCGACGCGGCCTCGGCGCGCGCGGCGGCGCAGCAGTCGAGCATGGTGCGCAGGGCGGGCTGGTCGATCGCCTGCACGATGGCGGCGGCCTCGGCCACGGTGTGGATGAAGTCGGCCTCGGGCGCGGCCAGCGGTTCGATGCAATACACGACGCCGGCCGCCTGCGCGTGCGCCGCCACGGCAGCAAAGGCCTCGATGCCGCGCTCGCGCGCGGCGGCTTCGTCGCCCGACGGCAGGCGGCGCTGCGCGGGCGAGCCGTGCACCAGCACCGAGCCGCCGAGTTCGGCACAGAGGTCGGTCTGGCGCCGCATCACCGCCAGGGTGCGGGCGCGCACGGCGGCATCGCCCGAGGTGATGGACAGGCCCTCGGGCTGGCGCAGCAGCCAGTGCAGGCCCGAGACCTGAATGCCGGCGTCCTGCGCGGCGCGGCGCAAAGCGGCGGGCGCGGTCTCGCCCAGCGTGAACGGCGCCACTTCCAGACCGTCGTACCCCAGAGCCGCGGCCACCTCGCACTGGCGCGCGAAGGGCAGCGGCGCCAGGACCTCATTGCACAGGGCGATGCGCACGGCGCTGTGCTTTCAGCCGCATGCGCGGCGTGGCCTCACCACTGCGGGCCGGCCCGCGTCTCGCGCCGGCCGGTGGCGCCCGAGAGTTCGGTGTACAGCTCGAAGGACATGCGGCCGAGCACCGGGTCGGCCCGCGTCTCGGCGGTGCGCGGGCGCGCGATCTCGACCTGGCGGATGTTGGCCACGCGACCGGGGCGCGGCGACATCACCACCACCCGGTCGGCCAGGAACACCGCCTCGGGGATCGAGTGCGTCACGAAGACGATGGTCTTGCGCTGCCCGCCGCTGCCGCTGCTCTCGCCCCAGATGCGCAGCAGCTCGATGTTCATCTCGTCGCGCGTCATGGCGTCGAGCGCGCCGAAGGGCTCGTCCATCAGCAGGATGGGCGGGTCCAGGATCAGCGCGCGGCAGAGCGAGGCGCGCTGCTGCATGCCGCCCGAGAGTTCGCCCGGGCGCTTGTGGGCGAAGTCGCCCAGGCCCACCAGCTTGAGCAGTTCCAGCGCGCGCTCACGGTACTGCGCGGGGTTGCCGCCCGAGAGCTCCACCGGCAGCAGCACGTTGTCGAGCACCGAGCGCCACTTGAGCAGCAGCGCGGCCTGGAACACCATGCCCACCTTGGGGATGGGCTGGTTCACCGGCACGCCGTCCACCAGAATGCGCCCGCTGGTGACGGGGCGCAGGCCGGCGATGGCGCGCATCAGCGTGGACTTGCCGCAGCCGCTGGGGCCGACCAGCGCCACGAACTCGCCCTCCCGGATCTGCAGCGAAATGTCGCGCAGGGCCTCCACCGGGCCGCTCTCGGCCTGGTAGATCATGCCGGCATGGTCCACCTCGATGAGGACGCGGCCCGGGGCCGCGCCGTCCGTTTTGTCTGCTGCTGGGCTCATCTGGTCCGTTTCTTCGTGTCTTCTTACTTGACCGGCAGCGGCATCGCCACCTTGGTGAAGAACTCGCTGCTGAACACCGACTTGCATTCCACCTTCTTGGGCAGGCCCATGTAGGTGTTGACGATGTCGGTGGAGGCACACATCTTCTTCTCGTCGATCCAGCCGATGCCGTTGTCGGCGTAGCCCTTGGTGCGCATGAGGTCGAAGCCCATCATCATGTTGGCTTCGATGATGGCGACGTCGATCTCGGGCACGCGCTTCTTGAAGATGGCCAGCGCTTCCTTGGGGTTGGCCATCACGTCGCGCCAGCCCATGTACGAGGCTTCAAGAAAGGCCTTGAGCTGTTTGGGCTTGTCGGCCATGGTCTTCTCGCCGGCAATGATGGACATGGCGTAGAGATCGAAGCCGTAGTCGGCCCACTGCAGGCGCACGGCCTTGCCC
>JAGOCV010000077.1 GCA_017998575.1 Burkholderiaceae bacterium | reverse complement strand
CACCACAGCCGGTCAGTGACGCGCTGTGCGATGGGCCATGCTCAAAGAGGGTGACCTGGCCATACGTTGACTCCACAGTCTCTGCTGCTGCTCCGGCAAACTCCCAGAACTCCGAGCGCTCATAGGCGTCGCTCATATTAGTAGCGTGATCGCGGGGAACAAGGAGCGTCCAACCCGGGATGAGCGCGCCTATTGAGACCATTGCCTGGAAGTGCTCCCCCCGCAACCAAACTGAGTCAAACGTATCGTTTTTGCCTGCAAGAAGAGCACAGAACCGGCAGGTAGGCTCATGACGAGGTTCTGGGGCACGGTAATTTGACATGTGGCTTCCTAGTACTTCTGCGGCTTCTGCCGCTAATGTAAGCCCAAGGCGCTGACCTCGCGCCTCACGCAGGGGCCCTTTTCACTGTCATCGGCGCTGATTCATGCGCTACGTGCTCTGCGAGGCTGCTCACCCGCCAGGAAAAATTGAGTGGGTATTGTCTGTGGTGGTCGTCTTGGCCGCCCCAAGACCATCATGCCTACAAAATGGTGGGTAAGAATGAGGGTAACTCTGCCGAATTCGTTGCTATCTTATTGAATATCAATAGATTTTTTGTGACCCCAGCTCCACCACTTGCCGATCGAGGCCAACCACCGTTCGCGGCGGTTGGCCTTTTTCTTTCGCCCCGCTATCAGGCGAGAGGACCGAGTCGACTGTCGAGCGGAGCAAGGAACGAGTTCGGTTCGCCCTCAGGGTCGAATTCTTCGCCGGGCACACGCGTGAAGCGTGCCGGATCGCCCGCCATGGGATCGATCTCCACCAGGCGCGGTCGGCGCATGGGTGCTGCAGGAGCTGCTTGCGCGGCCTTGGGGCCTGGCGCAACGGCCTGACGAGGTTCCAGCGAACCCAGGGCCTCCCCGAGAAACTCGGTCCGGATATCTCGCAGGGACGGCAAGCTGCCCGAGGTCACCACCCAGTAGCCTATGTCGCTCTGCTCCAGCAGCGACTGCTTGAGCATGCGCGTTGTCTTGCTGATGCCACTGTTGCCGGGAACGTCCACGCAGCCCACCACGCGGCCATCCGGACTGCAGATGGTGAAGGTGCAGTAGGCGCTGTTGAGCAATTCGTACCAATGCTGGCCACCACTTTTGTCGCGCGGCGCGGTGAATCGCGTCATGGGCAGCTTCAGCATCACGTGGTGGTCGAAGAACGCGCGGTCGAGCCAGCGCCAGACGCGGCGCTCCTCCGAGTTGGCGATGGCGCGTGTGGAAAGTGGCCAGTACGCAGGCAGGCGCCGACGCGACCGCAACAGGCGGTCATTCCATGCGCGTTGCGCCAACGCTCCGATTCCCATGCCCGCCAGCAGAGCGATGCCGGCGATCATCAGCCAATGTGGGATGTCCATCGTTCTCGATGTTTGCCTGCCCTGAATGTGTGCAAGTGTAACCACGCCGCAGTGTTGCTCGAAGTCCGATCGCCGAAAATACAGGCATGGCATCAATGCAGCTACAGGACATTTTGTATTCGCAGGGGTTTGGTACTCGCCGCGTGTGTGCCGGACTGGCGCAGCAGGGCCACGTGCGGGTGGATGGGCACGTGTGTGCTGACGCAGCGGCGCGGTTCGACGCCGTCGATGGACTCGAGTTCGAGGTGATGGGGCAGGTGTGGCAGTTCCATGCCAAGGCATATGTGATGTTGCACAAGCCGGCGGGCACCGAATGCTCGCAGAAGCCCTCGGCCTGGCCCAGCATCTACACACTGTTGCCGGCGCCGTTGCGCCAGCGTCCGCAGAAGGGGGCCGTGCAGGGTGTGCAGGCCGTGGGCCGGCTCGACCAGGACACCACGGGCATGCTGCTGCTGACGGATGACGGCCAGTTCATCCACCGTATGAGCTCACCGCGACATCACGTACCGAAGGTGTATGAGGTCACGGTCAAGCACCCGGTGGACGAGCGTCAGTTGCACCGCCTGCTTGAAGGCGTGGTGCTCGAGGACGATCCGAAGCCGGTGCGTGCCGCTGCCTGCGAGGCGACGGGCGAACTGAGTCTGCGTCTGACGCTCACCGAGGGCAAATACCATCAGGTCAAGCGCATGCTCGCGGCCGTGGGTAACCGGGTCGAGGGCCTGCATCGCTCGCGAATCGGAGGGCTGGCGTTGCCGGCCGACCTGCCCCCCGGAGGCTGGCGCTGGCTCGGCCCGGACGAACTGGCCCTGTTGAAGCCCTAACCGCCAGGCGACGCCTGCCGCGCCAGGAAATCGCGGATGGCGGTCGTCGTCGCCTCGGTTTGATCACGGTGCGGCGAGTGACCACAACGGGTCAGCACGCAGCGTTCGATCATGCCCGCTGTGTGGATCTCCTCGATCTGCGCCAGCGTGCCGTACGGATCGCCTTCGCCCTGGATGGCCAGCACCGGCGCCTCGATATCGCGGCAGTGCGCGCGGATGTCGAACGAACGGAAGGCGTCGCTCAGCCAGACGTCGTTCCATTGCCAGAACGCCGTATCCACATCGGCGTGGTAGCGCGCCAGGCGCTCACGCAGGCCAGTGCCATAGGCGTCGCGTGCTGCAGCGATCGAGTCGATCGATACCTGCTCGACGATGACGTGCGGTGCCATGACCACGCAGGCCTCTACCGAGTGACGCGCAGCATGCAGCAGGGCGATGGTTCCGCCGTCCGAATGGCCGATCAGCACCGGCCGCTGCACGTCCAGAGCCTGCAACAGCGCCGGCAGCACATGCCAGGCTTCGTGGTGCATGTAGTCTGGCGGCAGCCGTCCCGTGCGGCGTCCGTCGTATTCACGAGTCGGTCCGCGCACGTCGGGCCGGGTTTCCGATTGGCCGTAACCCTGGCGCGAATACACGATGCCGGCGCGCCCCGTGGCTTGGCACAGACGGGTGGGCCAGTCGCGCCACATGCTCACCGATCCGAGACCTTCGTGCAGGAAGACGAGGGGTGGTAACGGCGGTAAACCAGGGGGCGTCTCCAGCCGTTGAACCTCCAGTCCGACGCCGTCGATACGAATGGTCTCCATCGAACCATGCTAGCAGGCGCCGCCCCTGGTCCCCGGCTTACACTGCCGCACTGTTCCCTCCTCCCGTGAAGTCTCCCGTGCGTCTCCTTTTGTGTCTGGTTCTGCTGGCTGCCGCGGGAATGACCGCCCAGGCGCAGGACACCTCGCTGCGCAGCCCCGTGTTCGTGCTCAATTCGCTCGACGCCACGGTCAGTGTGATCGACCCGGTCACCTGGACCGAAAAGCAGCGCATTCCCACTGGCAAAGAGCCGCACCATCTCTACCTCACGCCAGACGAGAAGTCGCTGGTGATCGCCAACTCGGCCGGAGACTCGCTGCTGTTCGTCGACCCGCGCACCGCCCAGGTCCAGCGCACCGTGCGCGGCACGCTCGACCCTTATCACCTGCGTTTCTCGCCCGACATGAAGTGGTTCGTGACGGCCGCCAACCGCCTCAATCACATCGACCTCTACCGTTGGGATGGCCGCGAGCTCACACTGGCCAAGCGCATACCGTCGGGCAAGACGCCCAGCCACATCTGGATCGACAGCCGCAGCACCACGGCCTACGTGACGATGCAGGACAGCGACGAACTGGTCGCCGTGGACCTCGCCACGCAGGCGATTCGCTGGCGGGTGAAGACAGGGCCGATGCCGGCCGACGTCTTCGGTACGCCCGACGACCGTTTGTTGCTGGTCGGCCTGACGGGCAGCGATGGCGTGGAAGTGTTCGACGTCTCGGGCGGCACGCCCCGCTCCATCCGCAAGATCAAGACGGCCGCCGGCGCACACGCTTTCCGTTCGGCGGGCGACCGCCAGCACGTGTTCGTGAGCAACCGCGTTGGCAACACCATCAGCCAGATCGACTTCCACACACTGGAAGTCGTGGCCAGTTTCCCTGCGCCAGGCGGCCCGGACTGCATGGACCTGTCGGCCGATGGCCGCTGGCTGCTCGTCACTTCGCGCTGGGCTCGCAAACTCACCGTGATCGACACCGCGGCGCGCAAGGTCGTGCGCCAGGTCAAGGTGGGCACATCGCCGCATGGCGTGTGGACGCTGGACCATGCGGCGCGCTAGCCTGGCAGGGGTGTTCGCGCCTGCGCTGCTGGCCTCGGCGGCCATCTCATGGGCCCAGGGTGCGCCGATCCCGCCGGCCACCTGCGACCGCCCGCTCTATCTCACCTTCGATACCGGCCACATGGGGGTGGCCCCGCTGGTGGCCGAGGTGCTGCATCGCCAGCAGGTGCGCGTGACATTCTTCGCCGCCAACGAGAAGACGCTGACCGGCGGATCGAGCCTGGACGATGCCTGGGCGGCCTGGTGGCGCGCGCGCGCGGCCGAAGGCCACGCCTTCGCGTCCCACACCTGGGAGCACGCCTACTGGCGCGCCGATCTCGCACCCGCTGCCGATGGCGCGGCACGTTTTCGCGTCCGCACTTCCGCCGGTAGCCAGGCGGGGCGGGACCAGATCTGGAGCGGCGCCCGCTATTGCCAGGAGATCGACCACGCCGCCCGGCGGCTGCAGCAGATCACTGGCCAACCCGTGCTCCCGCTCTACCGCGCACCGGGCGGCAAGACGTCGCCGGCCCTGCTGGCAACCGCCCGTGCGTGTGGGTGGGCTCACGCGGGGTGGTCGCCGGCCGGGTTCCTGGGCGACGAACTGCCCAGTGAATCCGCGAGCAACGAGGCGCTGCTGGCCAAGGCTCTCAAGGACATCCGCAGTGGCGACGTGCTGCTGGCACACCTGGGTATCTGGTCGCGGCGCGACCCGTGGGCGCCCGCCGTGCTCGAGCCACTGATCGCCGGGCTGAAATCGCGCGGATTCTGCTTCCGCACGCTCGACCAGCACCCCGATTACGCGGCCTGGGTCGCGTCGCATCCCCGTCCCGCTCGCTGATCGGCCATGGACGCCTTGATCGATCTCTTCGCCCAGGCCCAGCAGTGGCTGTTCGAGGCGGCCGTGCAACCCGCCATGTTCTCGCTGAGGCTGGCCAACCTGCTGGAAGACGGCTTCGCGGCCACCGGCTGGCTGCTGGTCGGGCTGCTGCAACTGGCCGTGTTGCTGCTGGTGATCGCGCCGCTGCAACGCTGGCGGCCGGTCGAGGCTGTGACCGATCGCGCGGCCATCCGCGTCGATGTGCTCTATACGCTGATCCATCGCCTCGGACTGTTCCGGCTGGCGCTGTTCTTCGGCATCACGCCGTGGGTCGATTCGCTGCTGGGCGGGCTGCGCGTGGCCGGGTGGCCGACGCTGCATCTCGACGAGCTATGGCCCGGGGTGACCGACAGTCCGTGGATCGCTTTCTTCATCTACCTGCTGGTGTTCGATTTCGTCGACTACTGGATCCACCGCGGGCAGCATCAGTGGCGCTGGTGGTGGAGCCTGCATGCGCTGCACCATTCGCAGCGCCAGATGACGATGTGGAGCGACAGCCGCAATCACCTGCTCGACGACCTGCTGCGTGACCTCGTGCTGGTGGCCGTGGCCTTTGCCATCGGCGTGCCGCCGGGCCAGTTCGTGGCGGTGGTCGCCATCACGCAGCTCAGCGAGAACCTGCAGCACGCCAACCTGCGGCTGTGGTTCGGCCGTGTGGGCGAGCGGCTCTGGATCAGTCCGCGCTTCCATCGGCGGCACCACAGCGTGGGGATCGGACACGAAACCGCAACGGGCACAGGCGTGCGTCTGGGCGGCTGCAATTTCGGCGTGCTGCTGCCCTGGTGGGACATGCTGTTCGGAACGGCCGACTTCCAGTTGCGCTACGAACCCACTGGCATCCGTGACCAGGTGGAGCGCGGGCGCGACTATGGCCGCGGCTTCCTCTCCCAGCAGTGGCTGGGCCTCAAGCGGCTGCTGGGCAGGGGCTGATCCGGGTGGCCGGCTCGCGGTATGCTGCCGGCCATGGGACTGCTTCTCGATTCCTTCTGGCGCGCGGTGGCGTATTGCCTGCATCCGCGGGTCATCGCGCTGTCGCTGCTGCCGCTGGCCCTGATGCTGGGGGCCGGTTTCGCGCTCGGCTACTTCTATTGGGACGCTGCGCTGGCAGGCGTTCGCACCATGCTCGACAGCTGGACGTGGCTCGCCAGCGTATGGAGCTGGCTCGAGCGCCTGGGTGCCGGGGGCATGCGCGACATGCTGGCACCCATGCTGCTGGTCATCGTGGCGACGCCTCTGATCGTGCTGGTGGTGCTGATGGTGGTCGCCGCCTTCATGACGCCCGCGCTGGCTGCGCTGGTGGCCGAGCGCCGCTTCCCGCAGCTCGAACGCAAGAAGGGCGGCTCGTTCATCGGCGGCGCCATGCGCTCGCTCGGCGCCTTGCTGATGGCATTGCTCGCGCTAGTGGTGTCGATGCCGCTGTGGCTGGTGCCGCCTCTCATCCTCGTGCTGCCGCCGCTGATCTGGGGCTGGCTGACGTACCGGGTGATGAGCTTCGATGCATTGGCTGAGCACGCCAGCGCCGACGAACGACGCGAACTGCTGCGCCGCCACCGCGGCTGGCTGCTGGGCATCGGCATTCTCACGGGCTATCTGGGTGCCGCGCCCAGCCTGGTGTGGGCATCGGGCGTACTGTTCGTGGCTGCGTTCTACGTGCTGGTTCCGGTGGCGATCTGGATTTACACGCTGGTGTTCGCGTTCTCGTCGCTCTGGTTTTCCCATTACTGCCTGGACGCCCTGCAGCGCCTGCGCAACGAGACTGCCGCCACAGTGTTCGCATCGACGGTGATCGTGCCCGACGAAACCGCAGCGCCGCCGGTGGCCGAACCCGAGCCGGTCACCGTCATCGACGAACCCCGCAGCCTGCCGCCTCCGCGCTCCTGACAGCACCTCTGGCCGAACTTCCATGACCGCCGATACCCAGCCTTTCGCCCTCATCATCGTGGGCGACGAAATCCTCTCCGGCAAGCGTGCCGACAAACATCTGCCCCGTATCATCGAACTGCTCGGCGCGCGTGGTCTCTCGCTCTCGCGCGCCGAATATGTGGGTGACGACCCGGCCCTCATCACCGATGCGCTGCGCCGCGCATTCAAGGGCGGGGAGGTGGTGTTCTCCACCGGCGGCATCGGGGCCACCCCCGACGACCACACGCGCCAGTGCGCCGCTGCCGCCCTGGGCGTGCCGCTGGTGCTCCATCCCGAAGCCGAGCGCCTGATCCGCGAGCGCATGCATGACACGGCGCGCGAGCAGGGCGTGCCCTACGAGCCCGACCGCGCCGACAACGTCCACCGGCTCAACATGGGCGTGTTTCCGGAAGGCGCTTCGATCATTCCCAACCCGTACAACAAGATTCCCGGCTTCTCCGTGGGCGACGTGCACTTCGTGCCGGGCTTTCCCGTGATGGCCTGGCCCATGGTGGAGTGGGTGCTCGACAACCGTTACGGCCACCTCGCTGGCGCGGGGGTGCGTGTCGAGCGGTCGGTGATCGTGTTTGGCTCGATGGAGGCGACGCTCACACCGCTCATGGAGCGCATCGAGCGCGATTTCGCCGGCATCAAGGTGTTCAGTCTGCCCAGCGTGGACCATCCACAGTACGGGCGCCACATCGAGTTGGGCGTCAAAGGGCAGCCGGTGCCGGCCTTGGCCGCCTATGCCGAATTGCTGGCGGGGCTGCGTGTTCACGGCGCTGAACTAGGCCCCGAATTGGTGCGTCACTAGGCGCACCAATTTGGTAATTCGCGTTTTCTGATCGATATTGGTGCATATTTCTGCTGCAGCTAGTGCCTCTTCTGTGATTTAGGCACAGTTCGGCCCTCTTTCGGCGCCGAACCCGTTTTGGAGCGGCCTTCGACGGTGCACCAGCTTTGGCACACTTAGTGCATTCCCTCAGCGTTACTTTCCAGCAACCCATCCAACAGGAGAACCAGATGGCCAAGTCCGTCGCCGACGTGCTCAAACTCGTGAAGGAAAACGAGGTCAAGTTCGTCGATTTCCGCTTCACCGATACCCGCGGCAAAGAGCAGCACGTCACTGTGCCCGTGTCGCACTTCGATGAAGACAAGTTCAGCTCCGGCCACGCTTTCGACGGTTCCTCCATCGCTGGCTGGAAGGGCATCGAAGCTTCCGACATGCTGCTCATGCCGGACCCGAACACCGCCGTCATCGATCCGTTCTTCGAGGAAACCACCCTCAACCTGACCTGCGACGTGCTCGAGCCGGCCGACGGCAAGCCCTACGATCGCGACCCGCGCTCCATCGCCAAGAAGGCCGAGGCTTATCTGAAGGCATCGGGCCTGGGCGACACCGCCTTCTTCGGTCCGGAACCCGAATTCTTCATCTTCGACGACGTTCGCTGGGGCTCGGACATGTCCGGCAGCTTCGTCAAGATCGACGCCGACGAAGCCTCGTGGAATACCGGCAAGAAGTTCGACGGCGGCAACCATGGCCACCGTCCCACCGTCAAGGGCGGCTACTTCCCCGTGCCCCCGGTCGACAGCGCACAGGACATCCGTGCCGAGATCTCGCTCGTGCTCGAATCGCTGGGCATCCCCGTCGAAGTATTCCACCACGAAGTGGCGGGCGCTGGCCAGAATGAAATCGGCACCAAGTTCAGCACGCTGGTCGAGCGCGCCGACTGGACGCAGAAGCTCAAGTACGTGATCTGGAACGTCTGCCACTCGTATGGCAAGACGGCCACTTTCATGCCCAAGCCCATCGTCGGCGACAACGGCTCCGGCATGCACGTGCACCAGTCGATCTGGAAGGACGGCAAGAACCTGTTCGCCGGCGACGGCTATGCGGGCCTGTCCGACTTCGCGCTGTACTACATCGGCGGCATCATCAAGCACGCCCGTGCCCTGAACGCCATCACCAACCCCGGCACCAACAGCTACAAGCGCCTGGTCCCCGGCTTCGAAGCTCCGGTGAAGCTGGCCTATTCGGCCAAGAACCGCTCGGCCTCGATCCGCATCCCGTTTGTGTCCAACCCCAAGGGCCGCCGTATCGAAGCGCGCTTCCCCGATCCCCTGGCCAACCCGTACCTCGCCTTCTCGGCGCTGATGATGGCCGGCCTGGACGGCGTGGAAAACAAGATCCATCCTGGCGAAGCCGCCACCAAGGATCTCTACCACCTGCCGCCGGAAGAAGACGCGAAGGTGCCGACCGTCTGCCACAGCCTCGACCAGGCGCTCGAGTACCTCGACAAGGGCCGCAGCTTCCTGACCAAGGGCGGCGTGTTCACCGACTCGTTCATCGATGCCTACATCGACCTGAAGATGCAGGAAGTCACGCGTTTCCGCATGACCACGCACCCGATCGAGTTCGACATGTACTACTCCCTGTAATCCAGGGCATATGTCACGAAAAGGACGGCTCAGGCCGTCCTTTTCTGCTTTTCGGGCATTGCCCGGAACTTTGATCCGGCCCCCGATTCAGGGATACTGCCAGACTGAGTTCCTCCGCCTGAACCCCTCCGTGAAAACAACGTCCACCGTCCTGCGCTTGAGCTTCCTCTTCGCCGCCTGCGCGGGCGCAAGCCTGGGCGCCCAGGCACAGGATCGCATCTACCGTTGCCCCGGCAACGAATACACCAACAACGCCGCGGCGGCGCAGCAGCGCGGCTGCAAGCTGGTCGAAGGCGGCAATGTGACGGTCGTGCAGGGCACGGGTGCCCCGGGCGCGGCGCCGGCACCAGGCCCGTCCGCGGCGCCGGTGCGGTCGCCGGCGGCCACCGCCTCGCCGGCGGGCTCGCCGCGTGTCGACTCGGCGGACCAGCGCGCCCGCGACAACGACGCGCGCATGATCCTGGAGACCGAACTCAAGCGTGCCGAGGCACGCCGCGACCAGCTGCTCAAGGACTACAACAATGGCGAGCCCGAAAAGATGGGCATCGAGTCGCGCAATCACCAGCGCTACCTCGACCGCGTGGCCGAGATGAAGGCTCAGATCGCCCGCAACGATGCCGACATCGAAGGCCTCAAGCGGGAACTGTCCCGCTTGCCCGTGCATCGCTGAGTCCTCCCTTGGACACCGCTGCGAACGCGCTCGCGCGCTACCTGCCTTTCGACCTGCTGGCCACGCTGGTGGCGGTGGTCCACCGTGACGGCACCGTCCTGTTCGCCAACGCCGCGCTCGAGGACGCGCTGGGTATTTCGCGGCGCACCATCGAAGGCTCGCAACTGCCCGAGAGCTTCAACGAGCCGCAGGTGCTGCGCACGGCGCTGGCAGGTGCGGCCAACAACGAGTTCGCGGCGCTGCGGTATGACGCCCGGCTCAAACGGCCCAATCAGGACAGCCAGCAGGTCCATGTGGTCGTTGCGCAGTCTGACGCGGCCGACGAGTTCATCGTCGAACTGCTGCCCCTGGAGCAGCAGGCCCGGCAGGACCGCGAAGAGCGCCTCATCGACCAGGCGCAGGCCAACAAGGAACTGATCCGCAACCTCGCCCACGAGATCAAGAATCCGCTGGGCGGCATCCGTGGCGCGGCGCAGCTGCTGCAGATGGAGATCGATTCGCGCGAGCTCACCGAGTACACGCAAGTCATCATCCACGAGGCCGACCGCTTGCAGACTCTGGTGGATCGTCTGCTGGCGCCGCACCGCCGCCCCCACGTCGTGGGCGACGTCAACATCCACGAGGTGTGCGAGCGCGTGCGCTCGCTCATCCTCGCCGAATTCCCGCGCGGCTTGCGCGTGGTGCGGGACTACGACACCTCCATTCCCGAATTCCGTGGCGACCGCGAACAGCTGATTCAGGCCGTGCTCAACATCGCCCACAACGCCGCGCAAGCACTGGCCGACCGCATCACGGCGGCTGACGCCGAAATCGTGTTCCGCTCACGCATAGCCCGGCAGGTAACTTTTGGAAAGCAGCGCTTTCGACTGGCATTGGAATTGCATGTCATTGACAACGGTCCGGGCGTTCCGGATTCGATCAAAGACCGCATTTTTTACCCGCTGGTTTCAGGGCGGGATGGTGGTTCAGGGCTGGGGCTCACGCTGGCGCAAACCTTCGTGCAGCAGCACCACGGCCTGATCGAGTGCGAGAGCGTCGCGGGCCGGACAGATTTCAAGATATTGATCCCGCTGCCCTGACGCATAACCACTGGACGACAAGCACAACATGAAGCCGATCTGGATCGTAGACGATGACCAATCCATCCGCTTCGTGCTGGAGAAGGCCTTGCTGCGTGAAGACCTGCCCACCCGCAGCTTCACCAACCCCCGGGAGGTCCTGCAGGCGCTCGAAGCCGCGAACGACGACGAAGGCCCGCAAGTCCTGGTGAGCGACATCCGCATGCCCGGCGGTTCCGGGCTCGATCTGCTGGGCAAGGTGAAGGAACGCCATCCCGGCCTGCCGGTCATCATCATGACGGCGTTCTCCGACCTGGACAGCGCCGTCAGCGCCTTCCAGGGGGGGGCCTTCGAATACCTGCCCAAGCCGTTCGATCTGCCCAAGGCGGTCGAGCTCATCCGCCGCGCAGTCGAGGAAAGCCAGCGGGAGGAAGTCGCCGAGGAGCGCATGAGCGCGGCGCCGGAAATGCTGGGCCAGGCACCGGCGATGCAGGACGTGTTCCGCGCCATCGGGCGTCTCTCGCAGAGCAACGTCACTGTGATGATCACCGGCGAGTCGGGCTCGGGCAAAGAGCTGGTCGCGCGCGCGCTGCACAAACATTCTCCGCGCGCCAACGGCCCCTTCGTCGCCATCAACACGGCCGCCATTCCCAAAGATCTGCTCGAGAGCGAACTGTTCGGCCACGAGCGCGGTGCCTTCACGGGCGCGCAGACCATGCGTCGTGGCCGTTTCGAGCAAGCGGAGGGCGGCACGCTGTTCCTCGACGAAATCGGCGACATGCCCTTCGATCTGCAGACCCGCCTGCTGCGCGTGCTGTCCGACGGCCACTTCTACCGCGTTGGCGGCCACAGCGCGGTCAAGGCCAACGTGCGCGTGATCGCCGCCACTCACCAGAACCTGGAAGAGCGGGTCAAGCAGGGCGTATTCCGCGAAGACCTGTTCCATCGCCTCAACGTCATCCGCTTGCGGCTTCCCGCGCTGCGCGAGCGCAAGGAAGACGTGCCCATGCTCACGCGCCACTTCCTGCAGCAAAGCGCCAAGCAGCTGGGCGTGGAGCCCAAGCGCATCTCCGACACGGCGATCGCGCAGCTCGGTGCCTTCAGCTTCCCGGGCAACGTCCGCCAGCTCGAGAACATCTGCCACTGGCTCACCGTGATGGCGCCGGCGCAGGTGATCGAAGCCAAGGACCTGCCGCCCGAGGTGCTCGGCGTGGCGGCATCCGATGGCCCGCGCCTGGGATCGGCCATGCCCGAGTCCGCGGCCCGCGCCGAAGAGGCCGCGTCGCCCCGCGCCGCCATCGCGTCGGCCGAGCCCGTGCCGTTCGAGGCGCGCGTCGTGATGCCGTCCAGCGATGCGCTGGTGGCGCCGTCCGCGTCGCACGCCGTGCCGGTGCTGAATGGCGCTGCGCCGTCGGCCGGATGGGAGTCGGGCCTCGAAGCCGAAGCCCAGGAGCTGCTGGCCGCCGGTCGCCACGACGTGTGGGACCTGCTCACGCGCCGCTTCGAATCGCGCCTCATCCTCACGGCGCTGGCCAACACGCGTGGCCGCCGCATCGAGGCCGCGCAGAAGCTCGGCATCGGCCGCAACACGATCACCCGTAAGATCCAGGAACTGGGGCTGGAGTAAAGGTCCCCCCCGAAGCGGCCTGCGGCCGCCTCCCCCCTGGGGGCGATGCAGCGGCCCGGCAAAGCCGGTTCCGCGCATCCTGGCCTCGAGGCGTTGAACGCGGGGTGGGGTGCCTCGCTCGATCGAGGCTCAGTCGATCTCGACGATCACCGGCGCGTGATCGCTCGGCTTTTCCCACTTGCGCGGCACGCGGTCGATCACGCACGAGCGCACCTTGGGCACCAGCGGCTGGCTGACCAGGATGTGGTCGATGCGCAGCCCGCGGTTCTTCTGGTAGCCCAGCATGCGGTAGTCCCACCACGAAAAGCTCTTCTCGGGTTGGTCGAACAGGCGGAAGGCGTCCGTCAGGCCCAGGCCCAGCAACGCCTGGAAATGCGCGCGCTCCTCGCTCGTGTGGTGGATGGTCTCGCGCAGGCCTTCAGGGTCGAACGAGTCGCGGTCTTCGGGCGTGATGTTGAAGTCGCCCACCAACAAGAGGCGGTCATGCGTGGCGAGTTCGGTCTTCAGCCAGGCGTGCAGCGCGTCGAGCCAGGCCATCTTGTAGGCGAACTTTTCGCTGCCCGGCTCCTGGCCGTTGACGAAATAGCCGTTGACCACGCGCAGCGGGCCTTCGGTGGTATCCAGCGTGCCGGCGATCACACGCGACTGCTCGTCGGTAAACCCCTCGATGTTGCGCGCCACGCTGGCCAGCGGGGTGCGGCTGAGGATCGCGACGCCGTTGTACGTCTTCTGGCCGAACACTGCGGCCTCGTAGCCCGCGGCCTTCAGCGCGTCGAGCGGAAACTTGTCGTCGGTGAGCTTGAGTTCCTGCAGGCACAGCACGTCGACCGGGTTGGCTTCGAGCCACTTCAGCACGTGGGGCAGGCGGGCCGTGAGGGAGTTGACGTTCCAGGTGGCGAGTTTCATGGCGTGGCGGCGGTCAGGACGCAATCGTGGAGCCCCGTATTGTGGCGCGACGACTGCCGGCGTCTGCGTGCCGTCAGAGGCAGGCCTGGCGGATCGAATCCGGGATCGGCACGGCGCGGATGCCCGTGGCCGTGCCCTCGCGCCGCGCGGCGAAGATGCGCACCTCGTCGCATTCCATGATCAGGTCTTCGCTTCCTTCCGGATTGGCGCGCACAACCCGGTAGCGCTGCACAAAACTCTTGCCGCGCCACTCGGCCACCTGGGTGTGGATCT
>JAGOCV010000361.1 GCA_017998575.1 Burkholderiaceae bacterium | reverse complement strand
AGCAGCGCCCACACGAGGGCCGTGCGCAAGTGGTGGCGGAACATCTTCCACGGCGCATGGAGCCGGCCCAGCAACCGGCGCCCCACCAGCGCATACATGGTGAGGATGTCGCCGAAGTAGATGAAGACGCCGTGCACCACGCCCAGTTGCAGCATGCGGCGATGGCGCACGATGCCGCACTGCAGAGCCTGGGCTTGCGGACGTCCCCGCGCTGCCAGCCACAGCGCCATGCCGAAGACGAAGGCCAGCATCGTGTAGCCCTTGCCTTGCAGCAGGGCGGCCGCCAGGCCTTGCGCCGCGGCGGACCAGGGACCGGCTGGCGGACCGCCGAGCGGATGGCCCCAGGGCGCCACGCCATAACCGATGGCGTTCATCACCAGAACGGACAGCATGGCCAGGGCGCGCAGCGCGTCGGGCAACGGCTCGCGGCCGCGCCGGGCAGGCAGCGCCGTGTGCGAGGGGGCGGCGCCTGCGGCGGGATCAACCATGCCTGGTGGAGGCCTCAGCGCTCGGCGATGTAGTGCTGCGTGGTCACCGGCACGCCTTCGAGCAGGAACACGCGCACCTGCGCCTCCAGTTCCTCGTCGGCCAGCGTGGCGCGGGCGCGCTGGTGCAGGTAGTCAGCCCACGATCCGACGATGAAGCGCTCGACATAGCGCGACGGATCCTGCAGGTCGCGGTAGATGCGCCAGAAGCTGGCGCCATCGCGGCGCCGCGACGCGCGCAGCGCCTGCACGGCATGCAGGAAATTGTCGGCTTCGCCAGGGCGGATGCGGTAGCCCAGTTCCACGGCCACCGGGCCATCGTCGGGCAGCGGCGGATGTTTCACAGCCAGCTCCTGCCACAGCGCCACGGGTGTCACGTCGCGCATGGCGCCCACGCGCAGCGGCAGCCAGCGGCCCAGCACGGCGCCCGCCGCCATCACCAGCGCGGCCACGCACAGCGTGGCGGGCAGGCCGGCCACGCCCGAGAGCGCGCCCCACAACGCCGACCCGATGGCGAACGAGCCGAGCGAGCTGACCGTGTGCAGTGCCACGGCGCGCGAGCGCACCCACGGCGGCGCACTGGTCTGCGTGGCGGTATTGAACGTTGCCATCACGGCCATCCAGGCGGCACCGCCGATGGCCAGTCCGACGAAGATCACCAGCGGCATGCGCACGAAGGCCGCCATCACCATCGCCGCCGCGAAGATGCCGCAACCCAGCGCCACCAGCCGTTCCAGCCCCAGGTGCGCGCGGATGCGGCCCAGGATCAGTCCGGCCGCCACGGCGCCCGTGCCCATGCAGCCCATGAGGAAGCCGAAGCCCGTGGCGCCCATCTGCAACTGCTGCGAGGCGATGGCCGGCAGCAGCGCCCACAGGGCCGAGCCCGCGCCGCTGTAGGCGATGGTGCGCAGCAACTGCGCGAGGATCATGGGTGAATGGCGCGCATAGCGCAGCGCGGCCATGGTCCCGTTGGCCAGCCGCTCGGGCGGCAGGGGCGATTTGGCATGGGCCGCCGGCGGCCAGCGGCGCAGCTGGTGCAGCATCGCCAGCGCGCTGAAGGCGGCCAGCACGAACACGGCGCCTGCGCCCAGCCATGCGAACACGAAGCCCGCGATCGACGGGCCGAGCGCCCGTGCGCTGTTCCAGGCGATCGACATGGCGGTGATGGCCTGTGGCATGTCGTCGCGCGGCACGGCATCGGCCACGCCGGTATTCCAGGCGGGCGAGAGCAGGGCGGTGCAGCATCCGGCGGCGAAGGTGAACATCAGCAGCGTGGCCGGCCCGCCCCATCCCAGGAACGACAGCACCGCCAGCACGACCACAATGCCGGCCTGCACTTTCAGCGCCCGGGCGATCAGGCGCTCGCGGTCGGTGGTATCGGCCAGCACGCCGGCCGGCAGGGCCAGCAGGAACATCGGGAAGAAAACGGCGGTCTGCACCAGGGCGGCCAGGAACGACGAGCCGGTGAGCTCCACCATGAGCCACGAGGCCGCCATGACCTGCATGGCGTTGCCGGTGAAGTAGACCGCGCTGCCCGTCAGCAATCCGCGGAAGGCGGGCAGGCGCAGGGCGGAGAGCAGGGAATGGGTCGTTGGGGGCGGCACGCTGGGCGTTATACCTGTTCCGTGCCATGCGCCAGGTGACGGGCGGTGACCGCGGCACCCGCGGGGGCCATTCAGCGCTGGCCGCGGAACTCGGAGAGCTCGCGCGAGAGCCGCTCGAATTCGGCGATCAGCTCGGGCGATGCCGCGTAGAACACGGCGAACTTGCCCAGCAGCGTGCGGGCATAGAGGCGCGGTGCGATCAGCCAGTCGAGCCCGCGCACGCGGATCAGCCGGCAATAGGCCAGTTCGCGCAGGTCGAGCCGCTTGTTCCAGATCCAGCTCTGCGTGAGTGCCTGGCTGTCCACGCGCGAGCGGCTGGTGAGGATGAACCACCATGTCACCACCAGCAGCGCCAGCGCGGCGATGAACCAGCCGATGCCGGTGGTGGCGGCGCCGGCCATGCCGCCGCGCTGCCACAGCAGGTACATGAACCAGGCACAGCCACCGACGATCAGCGTGGCGAGCAGCTTGAAGGCCGGCGAGAACGCCGGCCCGTCCACCGCACCGTCCGCGGGAGCGAACGCAAACGGTGGCGGACCCATGCGGGCGGCGAGGTCGGGATCGATGGACATGTCGGGATTGTCGTGGCCCCACCGTGTGGCGGGGCCGTGCGGGCAGCGTGGCCGCTCAGTTCTTGCTGCCGGCCTTGAGCGCTTCTTCCATGGCCTTGGTCGCGTCGTCCCCGGCTGCGGCCGGGGCGTCGCCGGCATCGGCCGCTGGCTCGGAGGCCGCGCCTTCCGGTTCGCTCGCGCCTTCTTCCCGCTGCATCGGGTCGTCTTCGTTGACCGGGATCTCGATCTGCACCTTGTCGAGATCGACCACCTCTTCCTTGTCGAGGAAGACGGTCACCGTCTCGGGAACGAAGATCACGATGGCCACCAGCAGCAGCTGCATCGCCACCCAGGGAATCGAGCCCAGGTAGATGTCGTTGGACTTCACCGGCCGGTCGATGCGCTTTTCTTTCCACAGCGTATCGGCGATGCCGCGCAGGTAGAACAGCGCGAAGCCGAACGGCGGGTGCATGAAGCTGGTCTGCATGTTCACGCACAGCAGCACGCCGAACCAGATCAGATCGATGCCCATCTTGTCGGCCACGGGGCCGAGCAGCGGCAGGATGATGAAGGCGATCTCGAAGAAGTCGAGGAAGAACGCCAGGAAGAAGATGAAGATGTTGACGACGATGAGGAAGCCGACCTGGCCGCCCGGCAGGCCGCTGAGCATGTGCTCGACCCACTTGGCACCGTCCACGCCCTGGAACACCATCGAGAACACGCGCGCGCCGATCAGGATGAACACCACCATGGCCGTGAGGCGCATGGTCCCCACCATGGCTTCCCACATGAGTGCGATCGACAGCCGCTTGTGGATGGCCGCGAGGATGATCGCACCCACCACGCCCATGGCGCCCGCTTCGGTGGGCGTGGCGATGGCGTGGTCGATGCCGGGCAGGCCGCCCATCGAGCCGAGCACCGCGAAGATCAGGATGGCCGAGGGG
>JAGOCV010000076.1 GCA_017998575.1 Burkholderiaceae bacterium | reverse complement strand
CCATGTACCCCGTCGGCACGGTGCGGCCGGGCAGCGGCAACGCGGTGTGGGGCATGCAGTTCATCTGGCCGTTCCAGGCCGAATACGTCATCGCCGATCTGTCGGCCGACGGCCAGCGGACGATCGTGGCGCGGTCCAGCCGGGACTACGCCTGGGTCATGGCGCGCACGCCGCAGATCAGCCAGCAGCACTACGACGAGGCCATGTCACGCCTGCGTGCGCTGGGCTACGACACGGCCAAGGTGCGTCGCGTGCCGCAGCGCTGGCCGGAGTAGGCCGTCGAATCAGGGGGCGGGGTGGCGTGGGGCGGCGGCTGGCCTTGCGCCGTCCAGCCGCCGTGCGAGGGCGCACAGCGCCGGCAGCACCAGCGCCCATTCCAGCGCGAGCAGTGCCATCGCGCGCGCGGGCTGCACCAGCTCGGCGGCTCCCAGCCGCGCGCCCGATGCGAAGGCCAGCGGGCCCGCGACGGCGCCCAGCAGCGCCGCCAGCCACCAGCGCCCGTGTAACCATCGCAAGGTGACGTTGAGTGAGGTCGCGAACACGGCCCACAGCCCGGTGATCCACAGTGGCGGCAACACAGCCGACCACTGGCCGGGTGCGTAGGCGATGGCGCCCTGCCGCAGCACCAGCGCGTCGGCCAACGTGCCCGCAATGGCTGCCAGGGCGATGAGCCCGCCCTCGCGCGCCGGCTGCGGCGCACGCCACAGATGCCATCCCACGACGGCCACCGCCGGAACGCAGGCCCAGCCCGCCAAGCCGTGCGCGGCGCCCAGTACGGCCGCGAACCAGGCGATCTGCGTCGCCAGAAAGTTGCTCCATAGCCAGGACCGGCTGGGCAGGCCGGGTAGGAGATCGTCTCGCATCGCCGTTGTACGCAGGCCGTTGCGCGGTGGATGCGTCGGGCCGCTATCTGGCGACAGCATCTGACCGCGCATCTGGCATGCCGCGCGGGCCGACAACTTCAATCCGCGCAGGCCACGCAGTTCGCGGCCTTCGCGGTGGGCTGAGGCGTCTCAGCCGCCAGTCGCGCCAGCAGGCTCCAGCGTGTAGAGCCCCACGTCGATGCGCCCGCTGCGGAACCCGGCCTCGCAGTAGCACAGGTAGTACTCCCACAGGCGCCGGAACGGCTCGTCGAAGCCCTGGGCCGCGATGGTGGGCCAGGCACGCAGGAAGCGCCGGCGCCATTCGGCCAGCGTGAGGGCGTAGCCCTGGCCGAAGGCTTCGTCCCGCCGCAGCGTGAGGCCGGCGGCGCTGGCGTGCTCGCGCATCGCGGTCACGGTGGGCAGCATGCCGCCGGGAAAAATATGGCGCTGGATGAAGTCGGCGCCGCGCCGGTAGCTGTCGAAATGCGCTTCGTCGATGGTGATGACCTGCAGCACGGCACGGCCGCCGTCGGCCAGGCGCTGGCGCAGCGTGTCGAAGTAGGTGGGCCACCAGGCCTCGCCCACGGCCTCGATCATCTCGATGGAGACGATGCGGTCGTAGCGGCCCTGCACGTCGCGGTAGTCCTGCAGGCGCAGGTCGACGCGATCGGCCAGGCCCTGCGCGGCGGCTCGCTCGCGCGCATGCGCCAGCTGCTCGGTGGACAGCGTGAGCCCGGTCACCTGGGCGCCGTGCCGGCGTGCCAGATCGGCCGCCAGCGCGCCCCAGCCGCAGCCGATTTCGAGCACGCTGCCGCCGTCGGGCACTTGCAGCAGCTCGGCGATGCGGCCGAGCCGCGCCTGCTGGGCCTGCTCCAGCGTCGCCTCGCCGTGGGCATAGATGGCGCTGGAATACAGCATGCTCGGATCGAGCCACTGGGCATAGAACGCATTGCCCATGTCGTAGTGGAAAGAGATGTTGTCGCGGCTGCCGCTGCGTGTGTTGGCACGCCGCAGGTGGGCCAGGCGCGCCAGCCAGCGCGCCAGCCGGCCGCCTTGCAGCGCCGTGCCCCAGCCGGACTCGTTCTGCAGGCCGAACTCCATCACGCCCAGCAGATCGGGCGTGGACCAGTCGCCGTCGCGGTACGACTCGGCCAGGCCCAGATCGCCGCCGGACAGCAGCCGGCCCAGCGCGCGCCAGCGATGCAGCACGACGGTGGCCTGCGCGCCCGGCGCGGCGGCCGTGGCCTGCAGCCACTGGCCGTCGGGCAGTTGCACCGAGACTGATCCGCGCGTGATGCCATCCAGCAGACGCTGCACCAGCCGGCGCAGCGGTCGGCGCGCCAGCGTGGACATCCAGGAGGCGTCGGGCGCGGTCGCGGCCAGGTCGGCGAAGGGCGGAGAGGGTGAATCCAGACGTGTACTCATGTCGGTGTCGGGCCTCGGTGAGTGGAGGAAGTGCAGGCGGTGCCCAGGGTGACGGAATGCGCCGGGCGCTGCGGATGATCGTGCACCGGCACGCGCTTGAAAAGCAGGCGCAGGGCTTCCCAGTGGATGCCCGCGACCACCTTGAGCGTGAGCAGCGGGTGGGTGAAGAAGGCGCGCAGCAGGGCGCGGTCGGTCAGCTCCTGCGCCTGCGCGTCGAGCCGCGCCACCAGCACGGGGCCCTGCGCGTCGTGCGCGGTCACCCCGACGGACAGGCGCTCGTCCGACAGATCGGGCGGCAGCACGCGGAAGCGGTAGTGCATGTCCAGCCCCAGGAAGGGCGAGACGTGGAAGCACTTGTCGCAGCGCTGCTCGATCACCTCGCGCTCGTGCGCGCGCGGCCCGACGCCAGCCAGGTAGCTGTGGCGTTCGCCGAAGGTGTTGTTGACTTCGTAGAGGATGGCGCCCAGCCGGCCATCGGCCCCGTGGCAGAAGTACACCGTGAGCGGGTTGAACGCGTAGCCCAGGATGCGCGGCATCGCCAGCAGCCGGATCGGCCCGCTGGTGGGCAGGCCCGCGGCCTTGAGATGCTGCTCGACGTGCGCGCGCGGGCCGGCCGCGTCCCCCGCGCCGAAGTCGGACAGGCGCAGGCTGAACAGGTTGAAGCGGCCGAGCGAAAAAAAGCGCAGGCGCCGGTGCAGTGCCGGCAGCTCGTCCAGATCGAACAGCATGGAAAACAAGCCATAGCGCAGCCGGTGGCGCGCTGGCCGCAGGCGCTGGTGCATGACATGGCCGACGTAGAGCGCGCTCGACACGGCCGCCGGCAGGGGCGCCGGCAGCAGGCGGCGCCCTTTCTTCAGACGCTGGCGCACGGGCACGGCAGCGGCAGCCTCGCCGGCGGGGGCCGGCTGCCGTGCGCGTGCGGGCGCCTGCGTCGTCATGGCGTGCGGGCTCCCACGGTGCCCAGATGGATGCGGCCCGACTCGCAGGGCACGCTCCATGGCCGGCGTACGCCGCCCAGTGCCTCAGCCACCGCCAGGCCGGCTTGCAGGCCGTCTTCATGGAAGCCGGAGCCGAAATAGGCACCGCAAAACCAGGTACGGCGCCAGCCCTGCAGCGACCACAGCTCGCGCTGCGCGCGGATGGCGGCGGCGTCGAACAGCGGGTGCTCGTAGATCTCGGTGCGGATCAGATGCTCGGGCCGGGGCGGCACCACCGGGTTGAGGGTGAGGAACAACGGCGTCTGGTCGGGAATGTGCTGCAGCCGGTTCATCCAGTACGTGACGCAGGGCGCGCCCGGGCGCTGGCGGTCGGCCAGGTAGTTCCAGCTCGACCAGACGGCGCGCCGACGCGGCATCAGTGCCGGATCGCTGTGCAGCACGGCGTGGTTGCGGCTGTAGGCGAAGGCGCCCAGCAGGCGCCTTTCCTGCGCGCTGGCATCGGGCAACAGGCGCAGGGCCTGATCGGCGTGGGTGGCGATGACGACGTCGTCGAAGCGCTCGGGCATCCAGCCCTCCCGGGTGCGCAGCTGCGCGCCCTGCGAATCGCGGCGCACCTCAAGCACGGGCAGGTCGCGGTGCACCCGGTCGGTCACGGCGC
The DNA here is from genome assembly GCA_017998575.1 of Burkholderiaceae bacterium. The sequence continues at coordinate 10,072 of JAGOCV010000076.1, read as the reverse complement.
GCGCCAGCCTTGCCACGTAGCGGCGGCTGCCGCCATCCACGGTGCGCCAGGCCGGGCGGCCGGTCATTTGCAGCAGATGGTGGTTCTCGCAGAAGCGCACGAAGGCCTCGGTGGGGTACTGGCCGATCAGCTCGGCCGGCGTGGACCAAATCGCCGCTGCCATCGGGTAGAGGTGATCCTGCCGGAACGCCTGACCGTAACCCATCTGATCGAGATAGGTGTCCAGCGGCAGCAGTCCCAGGCGTGCCGCATCGCCCGCCGCGCGGCGGTAGAAACGCACCAGATCGCGCAGCATCGACCAGAAACGGGGGCTGACCAGGTTGCGCGGCTGGGCGAACAGGCTTCGCAGGTCGGTGCCGGCGTATTCCAGCGCGCCGCCGTCCAGGCTGACGCCGAACGACATGTTGGTGGCCTGGGTGCGCACACCCAGGTGGGCGAACATGGCAGTCAGATTGGGATAGGCAGGTTCGTTGTAGACGATGAAGCCGGTATCCACGGCCACGGCGCCATCTCCGGTCGGCACGTCCACCGTGTTGCTGTGGCCGCCCAGGCGGTTGTCGGCTTCCAGCAGCGTGACGCGGTGGCGCTGCGACAGCAGCCACGCGGCCGACAGCCCCGAAATGCCGCTGCCGATGACGGCGATATTCAGCGGCCGGCCGCTGTCGGCACGCTGGTGGGGGAGGTCCGGGGGGGCACTGGCGAGGTTCATGAGCTTTTTGTACGGTTCTGGCCCTTGTACGCCCGGGTTTCGGGTTTGGATCGGCGGCCGCGCGTTGGCCCAAGACTCGCAGGCCATGGTTTTCCAGCGCCGGTCTGCAGGATCCCTGTGATCTAATGCGCCGCACGCCGCGTAAGTACGGGCATGGACCCCCAAGCCCGACCGCTGGCAGCCGTGGCCCGGCCCCGGAGGGCCCGGCCCCCCTTGCTGTCCATCGTGAAACCCCCCACCGCAGCCCGCAGCGCGCAGCCCACACCCGAAGAGCTGTTGCAGCTGGTGCACGCCGTCGCCCAGGCGGCCGACCGGCAGGCGTTCGCCGTGCTCTTCAAGCATTTCGCGCCGCGCGTGAAGACCTACCTGGTCCGCGGCGGTGCCGACGACGAGCTGGCCGAGGAAGTCACCCAGGAAACCATGGTTGCGCTCTGGCGCAAGGCTGTGCTGTTCGACGGCCGGCAGGCCGCCGTCTCGACCTGGGTCTTCACGATTGCCCGCAACCTGCGGGTCGACCGGTTCCGCCGTCAGGGCGGTCTGGCCGCGGCGGTGGCCGACGGTACCGATTTCGATGCCATGGAACACGAGGGCCCGTCGCCCGACGAGCAACTGCACACCGGCCGCATGGAAGCCGGCGTGCGCCACGCCATGACGCAGTTGCCGGCAGAGCAGGCCGAAGTGCTGCGCCTTTCCTTTTTCGAAGATCAGCCGCATGCGCGGATCGCCGAGCAGCTCGGTATCCCGCTGGGTACGGTCAAGTCGCGCGTGCGGCTGGCCGTGGCGCACCTGCGCAAGCTGCTGGACGGAGCCGGTCGATGAACGAAACGATCCGCCATCATCCCGAAGACCACCTGCTGCTGGGCCTGGCGACTGGCCGCCTGGCCACGGGCTCGCGCCTGCTGGTCGCCAGCCACCTGGAAACCTGCGAGGCCTGCCGGCAGGAAGTGGCCCGGCTCGAACAGCTGGGTGGCGTGCTGCTCGACGAGTTGCCGCCGGCCGCGCTCGACCCCCGGGCGCTGGCCCTGACGCTGGCCGCCATCGATGCGCCGCTGGCCGGTGCGCGCGCCGCTGCGGCAGCCGCGCCCATCACGGCGCCCTCGCATCCGCCGATGCCCGACGGCGCGCCCTGGCCTGAGGCGCTGGCACATTGCCCGGCTACACCGTGGCGCTGGATTGGGCCCGGCATGCGCTGGAGCCGCATCACCGTGCCTGAGGATCCCACCGCCAATCTGTTCCTGTTGCGCATCGCTGCCGGCAAGTACCTGCCGCAGCACACGCACAGCGAGAGCGAATTGACCCAGGTGCTGTACGGCAGCTTCCATGACGGACGGGCGCTGTTCGGGCCGGGCGACTTCGACGGCGCCGATGGCAGCGTGCGCCACCAGCCGGTGGTGCAGGCCGGCGGTGAATGCATCTGCCTGGCGAGCGTCGAGGGCCGCGTGCTGTTCGACGGCTGGTTCGCGCGCATCGCGGGCGCCGTGGTCGGCATGTAGGGGCCTTGGGTGCGTGAATGAAAAAGCCGCCTGGACAGGCGGCTTTTTCATTGTCGGGCGCTATCCGGATGTATGCGCCCTTGAAAGGCATGGCGCCCACTTTTCAGCGGGCAGTGCGCTCAGTTCTTGCCGAGCAGGCCCCCGACCCACAGCGAGCCATGCGTCGCGGCCCAGGCGGCCATGCCGGTGACGAAAGCGCCCCAGCACAGGTCGGCCACGGTCACGTGCCAGGGCCAGCCCTTGAGCGTGGCCTGGTTGGTCAGATCGAAGGTGGCGTAGGCCAGCAGGCCGAGCGCGGCGCCCAGCAGCAGCGCTGTGAGCGGCCGGCGCGACTGGAGCGCGGGCGCGATGGCGAACAGCACGATGCCGCTGATATAGATCACGTAGAACAGCGCGGCCGGCGCCATGAGAAAGCGCTCGGTCATCAGGTGGCCGATGGCGGGTCGGTAAAGGCGGTCGGCCATGGCGGTCAGCCAGACGGCGTCGAGCGCCAGGAAGACGACCGCGGCGATGGGCCAGGCCAGTGCGATGTGGGTGATGGACATGTCGGGGTTCCTGGGGTCGTGTTGTGCAAGCGTACGCGCGGCGGGCGCGCGCGGATCACCCGGGCTGCGCCACGGCGTGTCGGCAAGCTTCAACGCAGGCGGTAGGACAGCTTGCGCCCGCCGGCCAGCGTGGCGTCCAGGCCGATCCAGACGTCTGTGGCGGTGGCGTACCAGAGGTCGATGGCCGAGTCGGGCAACTGCAGCGTGAGCCGGGTGGCGGCCACGGGCACGCCGCGTACGTCGAGCGTTCCGCTGGCCGGCGAACTGAAGCGCACGGTTTCCATGCGGCCGGTCTGCACGTTCAGCAGGCTCGCCTGGCTGCGCAGCGCCGACGGGTTCCAGTAGGCGAAGCTCATGACGCATCCCGGGGTTGCCGGCATGGCGCCATCGGCCGTGCGCACCTGGAGCGCGGCGGGGCCGCCGTCGGCGCGCACCGTCAGCGGGGTGCCATCGTCGTCGGTGTCTGCCTGCACGGCCGCCAGGCAGTTGCCTACCCATTGCTCGCGCGCCTGGTGGCGGTATCGGTACACCGTGAGCCCCAGCACGCGCACCGCGAACTGCGCCTGGCTGGTGAGCACGCGGCCCGCGGGCGTGGCTTCGAGCCGGTACACGTGCTCGCCGATGGGCCGTCCATCGAGGCGGGCCTCGAATCGCCATTCCTGCGACGCTGCCGCTGCCGGCGCATCGGCCCGCGCGCTGCATGTCAGCAGGATCAGGGCCGCCGCCAGGGCCGCCAGCGGGCGCGGTGTGCGTTCAGCCATGGCGGCGCGGCGGCCAGGGAATGAACGCGCTGGTGCGCGCGATGTAGTCGCGGTAGGCCGGGCGTGTGCCCAGGTCGCGCTCCAGCAGGGTGACGCCGGACACGCGCAGCAGCAACACCGTCATGAGCAGCGGCGACAGCACGGCCCACAGGGCGCCGGTGCCGGCCAGGCCCACGGACGCGATCCACAGCCCCCACCACACGCAGCATTCGCCGAAGTAGTTGGGATGGCGCGAATAGCGCCACAGGCCCTGGTCCATCACGCTGCCCTTGGGCGGCCGGCTGGCGCGAAAGCGGGCCATCTGGGCGTCGGCCAGGGCTTCGATCAGCAGGCCGGCCAGGCCCAGGGCCAGGCCCAGCCACAGCAGCGCCGGCCAGGCGGGCGGCGCATCGCCTGCCTGCGAGGCCGCCAGCAGCGGACTGGCCACCAGCCACGCCAGCACCGCCTGAAGGCCGAACACGGTGACCAGGCTGCGCAGGGCGAAGGCGTCGCCGTGCTCATCGCGCATGCGGGCGTAGCGCCGGTCTTCGCCGTGGCCCCAGTTGCGGATCGTGATGTACAGGCCCAGCCGCAGCGCCCAGGCCAGCAGCAGCGCCAGCAGCCACCCAGCCTGTGGCGTGGCTGGCCCCAGCGTCACGTACAGCACGGCGGGCGTGGCGATGAGGAACGGCCAGAAACGGTCGGCCAGGCTGGCGTCGCGCCGAGCGACGCTCAGGACCCAGGCCGGCAGCGCGAGCAACAGCGCCGCGAGCAGGCCCGTGGCGGCCAGCCATGCGCAAGACGATGAAAGCGTGGGCATGGCGGATTCCGTCACGTTCAGGCGATCTGGGGCCGGCGCTCGAACAGGTAGTGGCTCACCCACCACTGCTGGCCGCCGGCGTAGCCGAACAGTTCGTCGACCGAGAGGAAGAACAGGCGCCAGCGCGTCCACCAGAGGTCGGCGTCGGCGGCGCCGTAAGTGCGTTCGAACAGCGGCATGAGGTCGTCGCGCTTCGCGTCCATGTTGGCCAGCCAGGCGGCGGCCGTGCGCTGGTAATGCCGGCCGTCCCAGCGCCATTGCCGCAGCAGGCCCAGGTCGTCCTGGCAATACAGGGGCAGGTCGTCGCTGGGCATCATGCCGCCCGAGAAGAAATAGCGGCTCATCCAGTCGCTGGCGTCACGCACCTCGAAGGGGTAGGGCGCCTCGCGGTGCGCGAACACGTGCATGAAGAAACGCCCGCCGGGCGCCAGCCAGCGCGCCACGAGGGCGAAGGCCTCGGGCCAGTTGCGCAGGTGCTCGAACATCTCGACCGACACCACACGGTCGAAACGGCCAGCGGGCAGTTCGAGTTCGTTGAAATCGCAGGTGAGCACAAGCAGGTTGACCAGACCGCGCCGCGCGGCCTCGGCCTCGATGTACTCGCGCTGCGAGTGCGAGTTGGACACCGCCGTGATGCGGCTGCCGGGGTAGTTCGCCGCCACCCACAGCGACAGCGAGCCCCAGCCGCAGCCGAGTTCGAGCACCTCCTGGCCGTCGGCCAGGCCGGCACGCTCGCAGGTGGCCTGCAGCGCGGCGCTTTCGGCCTGCTCCAGCGTCTGCACGCCCTCGGGCCACCAGCACGAGCTGTACTTGCGGTGCGGCCCGAGCACGGCGGCAAAGAAGGCGGCGGGAACTTCGTAGTGCTGCTCGTTGGCCTTCTCGGGCAGCAGGGCCAGCGGCGCGGTGCGCATGGCCTGCAGATGGGCGTGGGTGAGGCGGGCCGTGGCTTCGGTATCGCCGCTGTGCAGCTCGGCCAGCCGCTCGCGCAGCAGCCGGCGGATGCCCAGCCGCACCATGGCATCGGGCACGCGGCCGCGCTCGACCCATTGCAGTGCGAGGGCGGTGGCGTCCTGGGGCATGTGGTGCTCTCCTGTCTGATGTCCTTTCTGCATCTACGCGTGCCGCGCGGTTTTGGATCGCCCGCCGTGGCGGGCGCAGGCGGCGTCAGCCCTCGGTGACGCCCAGCAGCCCGGCGCATGCGGCCAGACGGGGCAGGCTCCAGCCGCTGCCCAGCAGCAGCATGCGCGTGTGCAGGTCATCCCGCACGGCGGCAGGCACCGCCGCGCCCAGCAGGCGCAGCCGGCGGTCACGCAGATCGACCCAGACACACTCGTGCTGCCGGGCGAGCGCCACCCACAGCGCGTGCGCGCCGGGCGACTGGCGGGCGCCGCTGAGCAGGCACAGGCCGCTGGCCAGGGCCTGCCGATAGAGGGCGCTGGCCAGCCCGCGCCGCTGGTAGGCCGGCGCATAGCGTGAATGGGGCGCGCGCAGGCAACGGTCTGCCCGCCGGTCCAGCTCCACCAGCCGGTTGAACACGGTGTAGCCGGCCAGACGGCGGCAGACCGTGTCTTCCACGTAGACGTAGTACTCGCCGTCGGCTTCGCGTGTGCGCAGGATCAGGCCGGGCTGGCCGCTGTCGTGGCGCTCGATGCCGTGAAGACGGTCGCCCGGACGATGCAGGCGGTCATGGAGTGCCGCGAGTTCGGCCTCCAGACCGGGCAGGCCAGGATCGACGTCGATGCGCAGCGACAGCGGGCGCGGCGGGCGCGGGGACCTGGACGCGCCCCAGGCGATGGCGAAGGTTGCGGGCAGCGTAAGGGGCATGGCGGTGCTCCTCGCGTCACGCGGAAGGGGGATGAACGAGGCTGCCGTGGGCCGTGTTGTCCCACCACCCGCTGCGCAGTCCGACCGGCAGGGCACGCGCGTTGACGCGCGCGCTGGACGACCAGGCATCCACCGGCACGTCGAGTCCGGCGTAGACCCCGTAGCCGACACCCGCCTGGATCTCGCCGACCGCGGCCAGGCTCTCGCCCACGCGGATGGCACCACCGGCGCGGATGTCGCCGCGCGTGCGCACGCCCCAGCCGGCCTCCAGGTGCCGGCCGCAGTGGATGTCGCCTCCGGCCTCGATGCCGTGGCCGGCCCGCAGCGAGCCGCCGACCTCGATCCGCCCGCCCGCGCGCAGGCCCTGGCCCAAGCGGGCGTCGCCGCTCACATGCAGGCTCTCGTCGACGTGCAGCCCGCCCGTGCAGGCCAGGCCGCCGCTGCGCAGCTCGCCACCCACGCGCAGCCGGCCAGCGCAGTCGAGGAGATCGGCCACTTCCACGCTCCAGCCCGCGCGGATGCGCCCGCCCACCTGCAGCACGCCTTCGCTGCGCAGGCCGCCGCCGACGCGCAGGTCTTCACCCGCGATGACGGCCCGGCCGGCGCGGATGCCGGCGCCGGTGGCGATGTTCCTGCCGCATCGCAGGGTGGTGGCGACGTCGATGCCGCCGCGCACCACCAGCGAGCCGGCGAACACCAGCGCCTCGGCCTGCAGGTCGTCCAAAGTCAGCACGCTGTCGGTGGGGCCGAACTGATCGAGCAGCCAGCAGGCGTCTTCCACACGCCCGTCCCGCACGAGGGCGTCGAGCAGATGCTGGTAGTCGGTGCCTTGGTGGCGATGGCGGATGAACCAGCGGTAGCCGTCGGCGCAGGGCCGCTTGGTCTTGATGAAATTCCGGGACAGTTCCATGAACAGTGAGCTCGTGACAAGGCGCACCGCGACGCGGTGCAATGCGCGCGCGGCCCCTCCGGACGTGGCTCAGCCGGTCGTGCCGGGGCCGAGTTCAGGGGGGTGCACGCAGGACGGCGGACGGCGGTCCGCTGGCGCGGTGCCGTGCGGGGAGCTCAGGTGTGGGAATGGTCCACCTGGCCTCCTCGCACGGCCAGGGAAAGCACGGCCATGGGGCCACGGTGCGTGGCAGGAAGGCTGAAGGCGGACGCGCCGGCGCGGTCCATGCCCCGGGCGGCGCGCACGGCGACACCGCGTTGCGAAGCAGCGCGGGGCAGGCGGAATGCGGTCGTGGCGGTAGGCATGGGCGGTCGGGCTCAGAGACGGCCCGGCTCGGCAGTCGACGGGCCGGGACCCGGGTTTGTATCACGGGCCCGCGCCGCCAGCTGCCGTGGGGGCTTGGCGCGCGCCTATTTGACGCGCTGCTTCTCGAGCTTGCGTGCCAGCGTGCGGCGGTGCATGCCCAGCCGGCGCGCGGTTTCGGAGATGTTGAAGCCGGTCTCGGCCAGCACCTCGTGGATGCGCTCCCATTCCAGCGTCTTGATCGAGGTGGACCGCTCGGTGAGCTCCACCTCGGCGTCGCCCTCGGCGCGGCCGAAGGCAGCCTCGATGTCGTCGGTGTTGGACGGCTTGGCCAGATAGTGGCAGGCGCCCAGCTTGATGGCTTCCACGGCGGTGGCGATGCTGGCGTAGCCGGTCAACACCACGATGAGCATGTCCGGGTCGTGCGCATGCAGCAACTGCACGCAGGCCAGACCCGAATCGCCACCCGAGAGCTTGAGGTCGACCACCGCATAGCGGGGATGGCGGTGGGCCAGCACCTGGCGCACGCCCGCGGCGTCGGTGGCCTGCAGCACTTCGTAGCCGCGCCGCTCGAACGACCGCGCCAGCGTGCGGGCGAAGGCAGCGTCGTCCTCGACCAGCAGCAAAACGCGCTGGCCGCCGTCGCCCTCAGGCGGCGGAGTGGTCGTCGGGGGGGTCATGGGTGTCGAGGGTAATCGCAGACAGCGGCAGGCGCAGCGTGACGATGGCGCCGCCTTCGGGCGCATTGGCGGCGTGCACCGAACCACCCAGCGTACGCGCCACATTGACCACCAGGAAGAGGCCCAACCCGCTGCCGGGCCGGTTCTTGCTGGACTGGTAGGGCTTGCCCAGTTGCGCCAGCATGGCCGGCGCGAAGCCCGGACCGTGGTCGGCGACGGTCAGCAGCAGCTCGTCGTCCTCGCGCGCGGCCTGCAGCGACACCCAGCCGGGCGAGGCCTCCAGGGCGTTGTCGAGCACGTTGCAGATCATCTGCTTGATGGCCGAATCCGACACGATGGCCTGATCTTCGCCGAACAGGTTGGTGTAGACCAGCACGTTGGACGAACGTGTGGCACGCCAGTCGGCCACCAGGTCGCCCAGGAACGTGGTGACGGTGGTGGGCACGGGCGAATCGCCGCGGGCCTCGCCGGCCGACAGCAGGATGCCGCCGACGATGGCCTTGCAGCGCGCCAGCTGGGTCTGCATCTCGTCCACTTCGAGCAGCAGTTCGGGGTCTGAGGTGAAGTGCGGCAGCCGCCGCCAGTCGCCCAGGATCACCGACAGCGTGGACAGGGGGGTGCCCAGCTCGTGCGCCGCGCCCGAGGCCAGCAGGCCCATGCGCACGATGTGTTCTTCCTCGGCGGCGCGCTGGCGCAGGTCGGCCAGCCGGGCGTCGCGCGCGCGCAGGTTGCGCTGGATGCGGGTGATGAAGACCACCAGCAGCGCGGCGTTGAGCGCGAAGCACAGCACCAGGCCCAGGATGTACGGGCTGGCCAGCCCCTGGTGGTGGTCGAGCGGCACCGCCAGCGGGCGGTGGAACTGCGTGAGCAGCGTGAAGCAGGCCACCGTGATGGCCACCAGTGCGCCCAGTGTGGCCGGGCGCAGCAGCACCGCGCCCAGCGTCACCTGCAGCAGGTACAGGAAGATGAACGGGTTGGTGGCGCCGCCGCTGAGGTAGATCTGCACCGAGAACGCCGTCACGTCCACCAGCAGCGCGATGAAGAGCTCCAGGTCGGTGACGTCCGCGCCGTGGCGGCGCCAGCGCAGCGTACTGGCCGCGTTGAAGGCCGCCAGCACGGCCAGCGCGATCAGCATCGGCTCCAGCGGCAGGGGGATGTCCAGCCCGTAGTGGACCAGCGAGATCGTGACGATCTGGCCCACCACGGCGATCCAGCGCAACTGGATCAACTGCTGCATGTTGCGCATGCCTGTCGTGTCCTGGGGGAGGCGCGCCGCCGCGCGCGGCGCGGCTTCAGCGCGCATCCATGCTTCTCTTTGCATCTGCACCGTGTCTCTTCCTTGCCCGGTCCGTGTCCGGGTCTGCGTTGTCGGGTGCGGCATTGTCGTGCGGACCGGGCCGGCTGTGGCGGTGGCGCCAGACCAGCCACGCGGCCAGCGCCACCATCAGGGCGAGGCCGTACCAGGTGGCGGCATAGATCAGGTGGCTGTTGCGGAACGCCACCACGGTCATGCCCGGATAGGGCCAGGGGCCCACGGGCGCGGTGGCTTCGCTGGGTGCGGGCCCCGTTCCGGCCTCGTCGATGAAGTAGGGCGCCACGGTTTCCAGCCGCTGCGCCGCGGCGATGGCCTGCACGTCGCGCGAATGCCATCGGCCGGCCGCCGGATCGTTCTGGCGCAGGAAGGCGCCGCCGGGCTCGGTGATGCGCAACAGGCCCTGGACGTCGCGCATGCCGGCCGGGCGCTGCAAGGCGGTGCGGCCCTCGGGCGGCACGAAGCCGCGGTTGACCAGCACCGTCCAGCCGGCGGGCGTGCGCAGCGGCGTCAGCACCCAGTGGCCGGCGCCGAACACGGTCGACGCCTGCACCAGCACCTCGCGGTCGTACAGGAAGGTGCCAGACACCTTCACGCGCCGGTATTCGTCGGCCTCGCGACCGACGGCCGGCCAGGCTGCGGGGCCCGGCGCATCGGCGGCAGCCGCTGCCAGACGCGCATCGACACGCTCGATCAG
>JAGOCV010000360.1 GCA_017998575.1 Burkholderiaceae bacterium | reverse complement strand
ATGGTGGTGAGGGCGAGGCGCAGCATTGGAGTCCTTTTTCTGAAGCGTTGGAGTCAGGATAGCGGCCCAACCTGAACGAATCAGGAACGAAATCGGGACGGCCGGGTGCCCGCCGGTGCCAATTTGCGCCGAGGATGGGCCGCCGCCAGGGTTCCTTCCCTTAATCGCGGATACCGGCTCTGCTATACCTGCGCCCCATGCATCCCGTAGCGGCCGCCTTCTGGGGCGGCTTTTTCACAGTGGCCGCCGTCATGCTCGCTGCAGCCATGGTCGCCGCAGCCAGGGGCTTCAGCCGGGTGGCCGCCGCCGGCGCCACCTATTCGGTGGTGCCGGTGCTGTTCGTCTGCGCCTTCCTCAAGCTCCTGCCCATCGACGAGCCGGACGCGCAGTCGCGCTTCCTGACGCACCTCACCGTGCTGGGCTCGATGGGCCTCACCTCGCAACTGCTGCTGGTGCTGCGCGGCTACCGCAAGCCGCTGTCGAACCAGCCACTGCAGCTGGCCCTGCTGGTGTCGGCCGTCGCGATGCTAGTCCTGTGCTGGCTGGTGCCGCCGCGCTGGGGGATGTGGCTGGCCAACGGCTACGGCCTGGCGCTGGGCTTCGGCCTCATCGTGCTGGCGCTGCGCAAGGCCGTGCGCGGCACCCGCGTGGCCTGGATCTCGGCGGCGGGCGTTTCGCTGGCCATCATCAGCCTGGTCACGCTCGACTGGATCTGGGTGCACGGCGACACGACGCCATTGGCCGTGCACGCGCTGGGCGCGCTGTCTTCCATGGCCTACATCGGGATCATGGGCTGGGCCATGTGGATGCGCTACGCCTATGCGCTGGAGCTCAAGCAGGTGCTGGCCCAGGGCCCCAGCTTCGACCCGGTCACCCGGCTGCCCTCGCACGCCCATGCCGGGCGGCTGGTGGGCTCCTTCCTGCGCAGCGGGTCGGCGCAGTCGCTGGGCGTGGTGGCGGTGACGCTGGCCAACCTGGCCACGCTGGAGGCACTGTACGGGCGCGCCGCCTACAACCATGCGCTCTACGTCTCGGCGGGCCGGCTGCGGCGCTGCACGCCCCTGGGCGCCCAGCTCGGCCGGCTGGGCGATGACGGCTTCCTGGTGCTGGTGCGCACGGAAGACCCCGAACTCCTGAAGCACATGGCGGCCAAGGTGCGGCGCGCCCTCACGCAGCCGATCCACGTGGGCGAGGACATCGAGCAGCACACGGCCGGCGCGTTGCCGGCCGACTGGGTGGCCGACATCGGCATCGGCATGTCGCTGCGCAAGGACCCCGATGGCGCGGCCAGCGCGGTGGCCACGGCCCGCGCCATGTCGCGCGCCGCGCTGGCCATGGCCAGCCGGATTGCCTTCTCCGAACAGCGGGAAGCGAAAGTCGGCGCTTGAGCGGCGGCGTGGGTCTGGACCATCGGCGGACCGCGGCGGGAACCCGTCGCATCGTCCCGACTCTACCTGGCTCATCCCGAGCCGGAGTCCCCATGACCCAGACCGAAACACAAGCGATCGTCACCCTCAGCCTCATGGCCGCCTTCGTCGACGGCGACAAGCATGACCGCGAGCGCGCGGAGGTCAGGCGCATCGCCGAGGGGCTGGCGCAGTCCGACGCGGTGCACCTGCCCACGCTGGTGCAGGACGTGCTGATGAAACGGGTGGACCTGGCCGGTACCGCCGCGGCCCTGCGCTCGGCCGACACGCGCCAGCTGGCCTACGAGATGGCGGTCTGCGTGTGCGATGCCGACGGTGTGCAGTCGCTGCCGGAGCAGAAGTTCCTGGAGCAACTGCGCAGCACCCTGGGCCTGGATGCGGGCCGGGCGCGGCAGTTCACCGAAGACGCCGAATCCGTCGCCGCCGCGCCCATGGCCGGCCCGGTGCCGGCGCCGGGCGGCAGTGTCGAGCCTCCGCCCGTGCCCACGGCGGGCGTGGCTGGCGTGGGCGTGGGCGTGCGCACGCCCAACGTCAGCGAGCAGGAGCTCGACCAGACCATCCTCAACGCCGCCATCACCAACGGCGCGCTGGAACTGCTGCCGGAGACGCTGTCGACCATGGCGATCATCCCGCTGCAGATGCGGCTGGTCTACCGCATCGGCCAGGCCTACGGCTACGAACTCGACTCCGGGCACGTCAAGGATTTCCTCGCCACCGTGGGCGTGGGGTTGACCTCGCAGTACCTCGAACAGGCGGGCCGCAAGCTGCTGGGCGGGCTGCTCGGTCGCGTGGCTGGCGGGCTGGGGCGCGGTATCGTCCAGCGCGGCCTGCAGCTTCTTCAGCGATGCGTACAGCGCGGCGCGCTCCTGCGGATCCAGCACCTGCAGCAACTGCTCCTGGCTTGCGCGCGCCTGCGGCAGGATGCGGCGCGCCAGCGCGCGGCCGGCGGGGGTGATCGCCACGATCAGCCGGCGGCCGTGGGCCGGATCGGCTTCGACCGTGACCAGCGACTGTGCGCCGAGGGAGCGCAGCAGCCGCCCCGCGTACGCCTTGTCCATCGCCAGCGCGCGGCACAGCGTGGCCAGTTGCACGGAGCCTTCCGAATTCAGCCGTGCCAGCATGCGCCACTCGGCCACCGACAGGCCGTGCGCACGTGCGTAGGTGGCGCTGACCTGCTGCTGGATCGCCTGGGCGAGCCGCAGCAGCATGGTGCTGGGATAGTCCTCCAGCGGCAGGTCGGCAGCGAAGCGACCGTCGGCCTGCCAGGGGCAGGACTCGGCGGAGCGGGGCCGGCGGGACGGTGTGGACACGTCCACACTGTGATCCGGGCCGGGCGGCGACCGGAGAGAGTTTTCCCTGCGGTCCTAGGTATGCGTGGTGAGGTGGCGCCGATCAGCCCGGAGGCGAAGACCGGCGAGTGAGCACCACCGGCGCCCCACCCAGGCGACTGCGGGTGCGGGTATGCGCGACGCCTGCATCCATGGCCGTCACGTGCTCGGGCAGCCAGCGGCGCAGCTCGGCCGTCAGCCGCGCCACCAGATGGGCGGACTCGGTCGAGTCCGGACCGGCCGCGACGATGCCGCGCACCTCGTCCATCGACTTGAGCACGGCCGCGTGCTCGTCCAGGTGGCAGCTGGCGTTGCCGTCACGCATCTGCCGCAATTCCTGGTCCTCCAGCGCGAAGTGTTCGCTGGCGTGCGCCTGAAGCGCGTCGAGGCTGGCGAGCACGTCTGCGCCTTTGGCAGCGGCGAGGCGGTCGACGAGGTCGGCCAGCTTCGCGTGGTCAGCATCGAGTGTGGGATCTCCGAGAGCGGGTGCTTCTGTCATGGCTGGGCGGCGTCGAGCTGCAATTCAGGAATCGGGAGTAAGGCGGGAACGATAGCCGGCTTTTCTCAGCGCATGAAGAGCCCGCCGTTCATGTCCAGAGTCGCCCCGACGAAGAACCCGCCCTGGTCGGACGCCAGTAGCGCCACCGCGGCGGCGAACTCGGAGGCTTCTCCGAATCGGCCGATCGGCACCAGCTTCTCGATGCGCTCGATCTGTTCCTGCGACAGCCGCCCCTTGGCCGTGGAGATCGGGCCCGGCGCGATGGCGTTGACGGTGACGCCGGTGCCCGCGAGCTGCTGTGCGAAGTACTTCGACAGCATGGTCGCCCCCGCCTTGGCTGCCGCGTAGTGCGCCGACGCGA
>JAGOCV010000075.1 GCA_017998575.1 Burkholderiaceae bacterium | reverse complement strand
CCGCTGCTGTACAAGAAGACCATCAAGTTCGACGCGATCAAGGACTTCACCGCGATCAGCATGCTGGCGCAGGGCGCGCTCATCTTCAGCGTGAACCCGCAAGTACCCGCGAAGAACGTGAAGGAACTGGTCAGCGTCGTCAAGGCCAATCCCAATAACTACAGCTTCGTGACCAGCGGCTTCGGCTCGGCCGGCCACATCGGCATCGCGCAGTTCATGCAGGAGACCGGCCTGGCCGACCTGAAGGTGCCGATCGCGCTGTACAAGGGCGCCGGCCCGGCCCTCACCGACCTGATCGGCGGCCAGGTGCACGCGATGATGGATCCGATGCTCTCCTCGCTGCCCAACGTGAAGGCCGGCAAGCTGCGCGCACTGGCCATCACGGCCAGGGAACGCAGCCCGCTGCTGCCCGACGTGCCCACCATGCGTGAAGCCGGCATGGGCAACTTCGAGTTCTACAGCTGGTACGGCCTGTGGTCGCCGGCCAACCTGCCCACACCGCTGCGCGCCAAGCTCGAGACGGCCGCGGCTCGCATCATGCAGAGCCCGGCGATGAAGGCCAAGCTCGAAGGCTACGGCTTCGAGGTGGCCTACAAGAACGGCCGCGACTTCGAGCAGTTCATCAACGCCGAAGTGAAGAACTACGACGCCGTGATCACCAAGGCCAACATCACGGCCGACTGAAGATCGATCCACCGCGACGCGCCGGCACGGGCGCGGCGCGCGCGGATTTCCGTGGCGCCGCGCGCCCGTCACTCCTCGAGATTTCCCCTCATGCGAATCCTGGTGCTGGGCGCCGGCGTGGTCGGCGTCACGACCGCGTATTACCTGTGGCGCGATGGGCATGACGTGACCGTCGTCGATCGCCAGTCCGGCGCCGGCCTGGAAACCAGCTGGGGCAATGCCGGCGGCCTGTGCCCGAGCTTCGCCGGCCCGTGGGCCGCGCCGGGCATGGTCGGCAAGGTCGTGCGGATGATGCTGGCCGGCAACTCGCCGATCCGCTTTTCGCTGTGGCCCGAGCCCGAGCGCCTGCGCTGGGTGCGGCAGTGGGTGGCCAACTGCAATGCCGAGCGCTTCCCGGGCAACAAGGCGCGCATGCAGCGCGTGGCGCACTACAGCCTGGCCTGCCTGCGCGAACTGGCGGGCGACACCGGCCTGAACGACTTCGATTTCCACGGTGACGGCACGCTGCAGCTCTTTCGCACGCAGCAGGAGCTCGAACTCGGCCGCCTGGCCGCGCGCACGCTGGCCTCGCTGGGCATCGAGCACCGCCTGCTGGGCGCTGGCGAGGCTGCAGATGTCGAGCCCGCCATCGCCGCATCGGGCGTGGCATGGAGCGGCGGCCTGCACATGCCGGTCGACGCCTCGGGCGACAGCCACAAGTTCTGCCAGTCGCTCGCGGCCTGGCTGGCGGCGCGCGGCGTTGCCTTCCGCTACGACACCGACATCCACGCGCTGCATGTCGAGGGCGACACGCTGGCATCGGTGGAAGTGGGTGCGCAGCGCGAGCGGCTCACCGCCGACGCCTGCGTGGTCGCGCTGGGCAGCCACGCGCCGCGCCTGCTGCGTCCGCTGGGGCTGGAACTGCCGGTGTACCCGCTCAAGGGCTACTCCATCACCGTCCCCGTCGTCGATGCCGCGGCCGCACCCACCGTGGCCATCATGGACGAGCACAACAAGATCATGGTGTCGCGCCTGGGCGATCGCCTGCGCGTGGCGGGCATGGCCGAGCTGATCGGCCACGACGTGAGCCGCCCGCCGGCAAGGCGCGACCTGCTGGTGCGCCTCACGCGCGAACTGTTCCCGCACGGCATGGACTACGACCGCGTCGAGTTCTGGGCCGGCCTGCGCCCCATGACGCCCGACGGCCCGCCCGTGCTGGGCCCCACACGCATCCGTGGCCTGCACCTCAACGCCGGCCACGGCTCCAATGGCTGGACGCAGGCCTGCGGCACCAGCCGCGTGGTGACGGATCTGCTGGCCGGCCGCACGCCCCGGATCGACACCGAGGGCCTGACCGGCGCGCGCTACGGACTGGGGCCGGCATGAACGCCGACCACGCGATGGCGCAACTCGCCATCGAACCCTTCTTCGACGCCGACAGCGCCACCTGGAGCTACCTGCTGCACGACGCCGCCACGGGCGACTGCGCGTTGCTCGATCCGGTGCTGGACTTCGACGCCGCCTCAGGCCGCTGCACCACCGCCAGTGCCCAGCGGCTGCTCGATCGCGTGACCGAGCTGGGTGCGCGCGTGCAGTGGATCCTCGAGACCCACGTGCACGCTGACCATCTTTCCGCGGCCGCCTGGCTGCGCCGTCGCACGGGCGCGCGCATCGGCATCGGCGCGCGCGTCGTCGACGTACGCCACGCGTTCGGCAAGCTGCTCGCCGATCCCGAACTGGGCGCGGGCGAGTTGCCGTTCGACCAGCTGTTCGCCGACGGCGACGTCATCCATGTCGGCCGGGTGCCACTGCGGGTGTGGAGCACGCCGGGCCACACGCCGGCCTGCGTCACCTACGTGCTGCCGGCGGGCGCCGTGCAGGGCCTGGCGGCCGGCGCGGCCTTCGTCGGCGACACGCTGTTCATGCCCGACTGCGGCAGTGCGCGCTGCGACTTTCCGGGCGGCGACGCGCACGCGCTCTATCGCTCGGCGCAGCGCATCCTGGGCCTGCCACCCGACACCCGCCTTTACCTCTGCCACGACTACCCGCCCGCCGGGCGGGCCGCGAGCTTCGGCACCACGGTCGCCGACCAGCGCGCGCGCAACATCCATCTGGGCGATGCGCTCTCGCAGGACGAATTCGTGCGCCTGCGCACCGCGCGCGATGCGGCGCTGGCCCTGCCGCGCCTGCTGTGGCCCTCGGTGCAGGTGAATGCGCGCGCGGGCGACCTGCCGGCGCCGGTGGCCGACGGCAGCCGCTTCCTGCGCCTGCCGGTCTCGCTCGGCTGAGCCCCGGCGGCTGCCTGGCGGCGGCGTCCTACGGCGCGTTCTCGGGGGGCGCCGCTACGATCGGCCGCATGGACCTCGTCGTGCTGCGCCCCGAAGGCCTGTACTGCCCGCCGGGCGACTTTTTCATCGACCCGTGGCGGCCGGTGGATCGCGCGGTCATCACGCACGCCCATTCGGACCACGCACGCACCGGTCACGCCCACTACCTCGCGCATACCGACAGCGAAGGCACGCTGCGCCACCGGCTGGGCGCCGACATTCCTCTGCACACACTGGCGTATGGCGAGGCCATCACGCACCACGGCGTGCGGCTGTCGCTGCACCCGGCCGGCCACGTGCTGGGCTCGGCCCAGGTGCGGCTGGAGCACGGGGGCCAGGTCTGGGTCGCCTCGGGCGACTACAAGACCGAGGGCGACGGCACCTGCCCGGCCTTCGAGCCCGTGCGCTGCGACACCTTCATCACCGAATCCACCTTCGGCCTGCCGATCTACCGGTGGCCTAAACAGCCCGAGCTGCTGGCGGACATCAATCGCTGGTGGGCCGCCAATGCCGAGACGGGCCGCGCGTCGGTGCTGTACTGCTATTCGTTCGGCAAGGCGCAGCGCATCCTGTCCGGGCTCGACGCCTCCATCGGGCCCATCGTCACGCACGGCGCGGTGGAGCCGCTCAATGCCGTCTACCGCGCGGCCGGTGTGGCGCTGGCACCTACGCAGCGCGTGGCCGACGTCGATGCGGCCGCGCTGCGTCGCGCTATCGTGCTGGCTCCGCCCTCGGCTCAGTCCACGCCGTGGCTGCGCCGCTTCGGTGTGCATTCGGATGCCTTCGCCAGCGGCTGGATGCAGTTGCGCGGCACGCGGCGGCGGCGTGGCGTGGATCGCGGCTTCGTCATGTCCGATCACGCCGACTGGCCCGGCCTGCAGTCGGCCATCGGCGCCACCGGGGCCGAGCGGGTGTTCGTCACCCATGGCAGCGTGGCCGTGCTGGTGCGCTGGCTCACGGAGCAGGGCCTGGAGGCGCAGGGCTTCGCCACCGAATACGGCGACGAGGACAACGAAGAGCCGGCGCCAGCCGAGGCAGCGGTGCAGCGTATGGATGAGGGATTGGAGGAGGACGCAGGCGTGCCCGATCCCGCTGGCGACGAGGGCCGGGCATGAAGGCCTTCGCTGCGCTCTATCGCGAACTCGATGCCAGCACGGCGAGCCGGGCCAAGCAGGCCGCGCTGCAGCGCTATCTGCAAGCGGCCGATGCAGCCGATGCGGCCTGGGCCGTCTACTTCCTGGCGGGCGGCAAGCCGCGCCAGCTCGTGCCCACCAAGGTGTTGCGCACGCTGGCGCGCGAAGCCGCACGCCTGCCCGAATGGCTGTTCGACGAAAGCTACGAAGCCGTGGGCGATCTGGCCGAAACCATCGCGCTGCTGTTGCCGCCGCCCACGGCGCCCGCGGCCGACGACAGCCTGGCCGTGTGGGTGACCGAACGCCTGTTGCCGCTGCGCAATCTGTCGGGCGAGGCGCTCGCGGCCGAACTGCAGGCGCACTGGCAGGCCCTGGCGCCAGACGAGCGGCTGGTGTACTTCAAGCTCATCACGGGCGGCTTTCGCGTGGGTGTCTCGCGGCTTCAGGTCACGCAGGCGCTGGCGGCGGTGGCCGGGCTCGATGCCCGGCTGGTCGCGCAGCGGCTCATGGGCTACACCGCCATCGGCCACCGGCCGGCCGCGCGCGACTATCTCGCGCTCGTCGCGCCCGAGGCCGAGCGCGAGGCCGACCGGCGCACCGGCGGCCATCCGTATCCGTTCTTTCTTGCGCATGCGCTCACCGCGCCGGTGGAGCAGTTCGACACGCTGATCGGTCCGCCCTCGGCCTGGCAGGTGGAATGGAAGTGGGACGGCATCCGAGCGCAACTGGTCAAGCGCGCCGGCCAGACGTGGTTGTGGTCGCGCGGCGAGGAGCTCATCACCGAGCGCTTTCCCGAACTCGCGCGGTTGGGCGACGCGCTGCCCGACGGCACCGTGCTCGACGGCGAGATCGTCGTGTGGCGAGCCGACGGCCCCGACGAGACCGCGCGCGTACGGCCGTTCGCCGAACTGCAGAAGCGCCTGGGTCGCAAGACGCTGGGCCCCAAGCTGCTGCGCGAGCAGGCGGTCGTGCTGCTGGCCTACGACCTGCTCGAATGGCAGGGCGACGACCTGCGCGAGCAGCCCACCGACCAGCGGCGTGCGCAGCTCGACACGCTGGTGGCCGCACTCGATCATCCTTCGCTGCGCGCGAGCCCGGTGCTCACGGGCGAGAGCTGGGCGCAACTGGCCGCCCAGCGCGAACACGCGCGGGCCATGGGCGTGGAAGGCATGATGCTCAAGGGCCGCGACGCCCGCTACGGCGTGGGCCGCACGCGCGAGGCCGGCACCTGGTGGAAGTGGAAGATCGATCCGCTGTCGGTCGATGCCGTGCTGATCTACGCACAGCGCGGCCATGGCCGCCGCGCCAGCCTCTACAGCGACTACACCTTCGCCGTGTGGGACGCGCCGCCGGAAGCCGCAGAGCGCCGGCTCGTGCCCTTCGCCAAGGCCTACTCGGGCCTCACCGACGAAGAGATGCGCCGCGTGGACGCCGTCATCCGCCGCACCACGATCGAGAGCTTCGGACCGGTGCGCAGCGTCAAGCCCACGCTGGTGTTTGAACTCGGCTTCGAGGGCATCGCGCGCAGCCCGCGCCACAAGAGCGGCATCGCCGTGCGCTTTCCGCGCATGCTGCGCTGGCGCGAGGACAAGCCGATCGAGCAGGCCGACACGCTGCAGATCCTGCAGGACCTGCTGCCCGCATGACCGAACCCGCGACACCGCGACCCACGCTGCGGCGTGCCATCGACGCGTGGTTCGCCGCGCGTGGCTGGAAGCCCTTCGCGTTCCAGCGCGAGGCGTGGACGGCGATCGGCCGCGGGCAGTCGGGCCTGCTGCATGCCACCACCGGCGCGGGCAAGACGTACGCAGTCTGGCTGGGGGCGCTGCTCGCGCTGGCACCGGCGCGCGCGCGCAAGCCGGCCCGCGCGGCGCCGCAGCCCGCGCCGCTCACGGTGATCTGGCTCACGCCCATGCGTGCGCTGGCAGCCGACACCGCGCGTGCGCTGCGCGATGCCGTGGAGGCGCTCGGCCCTGCGGGCGCGGGCGCCATGCCGCCCTGGGACGTGGGCCTGCGCACCGGCGACATCAGCAGCGCCGAGCGCGCCGCGCAGGGCAAGCGGCTGCCCAGTGTGCTGGTGACCACGCCCGAGAGCCTCTCGTTGCTGTTGGCGCGGGCCGATGCGCAGGACGTGCTGGGCCGCGTGCGCATGGTCGTGGCCGACGAGTGGCACGAACTGCTGGGCAACAAGCGCGGCGTTCAGGTGCAGCTGGCGCTGGCGCGGCTGCGGCGCTGGAATCCGCAGCTCGTCACCTGGGGCATGTCGGCCACGCTGGGCAACCTCGACGAGGCCATGCATGCGCTGGTCGGCGCGCCCATTGCCGCCGCGCCGCCGCCAGCGCTGGTGCGTGGCCAGACGCCGAAAGACCTGCGCATCGACACCCTGCTGCCGCCGGCCGCCGCGCGCTTTCCGTGGGCCGGCCACCTGGGCCTGACCATGCTGCCGCAGGTGGTGGCCGAGATCGACGCCAGCGGCACCACGCTGGTGTTCACCAACACGCGCTCGCAGTCCGAGATCTGGTATCAGGCGCTGCTGGAAGCACGGCCCGAATGGGCGGGCGCCATCGCCCTGCATCACGGCTCGCTCGACCGCGAGGTGCGCGAATGGGTGGAGCAGGGCCTCAAGGCCGGGACGCTGCGCGCCGTGGTGTGCACCTCGAGTCTCGACCTGGGCGTGGACTTCCTGCCGGTGGAGCGCGTGTTGCAGATCGGCTCGCCCAAGGGCGTGGCGCGGCTGCTGCAGCGCGCCGGCCGGTCGGGCCACGCGCCGGGGCGGCCCTCGCGCATCACCGTCGTGCCGACGCACAGCGTCGAGATGGTGGAGGGCGCGGCCGCGCGAGCGGCAGTGGCGGCCGGCCACATCGAATCGCGCACGCCGCCGGTGCAGCCGCTGGATGTGCTGGTGCAGCACCTGGTCACCGTGGCGCTGGGCGGCGGCTTCGTGCCCGACGCGCTGTACGACGAGGTGCGCACGGCGGCGTCGTACCGGCAGCTCGAACCCGCCACCTGGCAGTGGTGCCTGGACTTCGTGCGGCAGGGCGGCGCGTCGCTCGCGGCCTATCCCGACTACCACCGCGTCGTGCCCGACGACGAGGGCGTGTGGCGCGTACCCGATGCGCGGCTGGCGCGGCGGCATCGCATGAACATCGGCACCATCGTGAGCGACGCCAGCATGGCCGTGCAATGGTGGAGCGCGGGCGGCGGCGGCGCGCGGCTGGGCACGGTCGAGGAAAGCTTCGTGGCGCGCATGCGGCCGGGCGACTGCTTCCTGTTCGGCGGGCGCCCGCTGGAGCTGGTGAAGGTGCACCAGATGACGGCCTTCGTGCGCCGAGCCTCGGGCGACCGTGCCACCGTGCCGCGCTGGAACGGCGGTCGCATGCCGCTGTCCACCACCCTGGCCGAGGCCACGGTGGAGCAACTGGCGCTGGCGGCCGCCGGCCGCTACGACAGCCCCGAACTGCAGCGCGCGCGCCCGCTGCTCGAAGTGCAGCAGCGCTGGTCAGCACTGCCGACCCCCGGGACGCTGCTGGCCGAAACCCTGCACACGCGCGAGGGCTGGCACCTCTTCCTCTACCCGTTCGCGGGCCGGCTCGTGCACATGGGGCTGGCCAGCCTGCTGGCCTGGCGCGCGGCGCGCGAGCGGCCCGGCACGTTCTCGATGGCGGTCAACGATTACGGCTTCGAGCTGCTGTCGGCCACCGAAATCGACTGGGCCGGGCGCCTGCCCGCGCTGCTGGCCGCGCGCGGCCACGACGAGCTGCTGCACGAGGTGCTTGAGAGCCTGAACGCCAGCGAACTCGCGCAGCGCCGTTTTCGTGAGATCGCTCGCGTGAGCGGGCTGGTGTTCCAGGGCCACCCGGGCGAGCGGCGCAGCCAGAAGCAGCTGCAGGCCTCGTCGTCGCTGTTCTGGGAAGTGTTCCGCAAATACGACCCGGCCAACCGGTTGCTCGCGCAGGCCGAGCAGGAGCTGCTATCGCAGGAGCTGGAGATCGGCCGGCTCGCGCAGAGCCTGACCCGCATGGCCGCGCAGACACTGGTGCTCAAGCCACTGTCGCGCCCCACTCCGTTCGGCTTTCCGCTGATGGTGGAGCGCTTCCGCGAGAAGCTCAGCAACGAGAACGCGGCCGACCGCATCGCGCGCATGGTGCGGCAGCTCGAAGCGGCCGCAGGCGGTGCGCCCGAAGAGGTGACGGGCGAAACGGATGGTGTGCGCGCCGCGCTGGATTTCGGCGACCCCGACCCGTCGCCGCCTTCGCGCCGTACGCGGCGCCAGCGCAGGCCCTCGCGCCCGTTGCCGCCTCTGTAGTCGATAGACCGCGCCGCCATCGCGGCTGCCGCAGCGCGGGTAAGCTGCGCCGCGATGCCTGTTCCATTCCCCGCGCCCGCCGGCCCGACGCCGCCCGCCGTTTCCCCCGCTCCCGTCATCGTCCATTGGGCCGGCGAAGCCCTTGAGCTGTTGCCCGACCGCGCGCTGTGGTGGCCGGCGCAGGCCGTGCTGTTCGTGGCCGACGTGCATCTGGGCAAGGCCGCCACCTTCCGCGCGCTCGGCCAGCCCGTGCCGGCCGGCACGACGGCGGCCAATCTCGCCCGTCTCGATGGCCTGCTGACCGCACGGCCGGTGCGCCATCTGGTGGTGCTGGGCGATCTGCTGCACGCCGCACCCGCGCACAACGCCGCGCTGCTGGAGCAGGTGGCGCAGTGGCGCATGCGCCATGCCGACCTGGCGATCACGCTGGTGCGCGGCAACCACGACGACCGCGCGGGCGATCCGCCGGCGCACCTGGGCATTGCCGTGGTGGGCGAGCCCTGGTTGCTCGGCCCCTTCGCGTGCTGCCACGAGCCGCAGTCGCATGGCACGCATTTCGTGCTGGCCGGCCATGTGCATCCCGCCTGCTGGCTGCAGGGGCCGGGCCGCGACCGCCTGCGCCTGCCGTGTTTCACGCAGCAAGGGCGCGGGGCCGTGCTGCCGGCGTTCGGCGAATTCACCGGCGGCTGGACGGTCGATGCGGCCGATGGGCTGGCCCGTTACGCCGTCGGCGGCGGCGGGGTCTGGCCGCTGCCCTGACAGGCGTGACGCGCGGGCGCGCACCTACAATGCCCGCGATGGACTCCCCCCCCAGCCGCCCGGTCAGCGACATCCGCGAACACGCGGCCCAGTTGCTGGCCACCACCTCGGCGCTGGCCGAGCTGGGGATCGCCGATGCGCGCGTGGTGCTGGACTACATGACGCCCTCGCGCGTGGGCGCCGGGGCAGTCTTCATGCAGGAAGGCGAGACCATCCATACCGACTACATGGTGCTGCTGCTCGATGGCGAAGTTCGCGTCGACACCGGCGCCACGGCGCCGCGCGAGGGCACGGTGGTCGGCGTCATCGGCCCGGGCAGCCTGATCGGCGAGATGGGATTGCTCGACGGCGGACCTCGCTCGGCCACCTGCACGGCGGCCACCGACCTGCTGGTGGCCGTGCTGGCGCGCGATTCGTTGCGCCGCCTCATGGACGAGCACCCCGGCGTGGCCGCGCGGCTGCTGCTGGCCATCTCCAAGCGCATGGCCGACCGGTTGCGCGAGAACAACCGCAAGCTCAAGACGCTGGCCCAGGTGAGCCGCGCGCTGCAGCAGGAGTTGGACGCCACGCACGCGATCAACCAGCGCCTGCTCGGCTGAAACCCCGCGCCGCCAACATGATCTCCCCGACCCAGGCGTTGCACGCGTCGCTGAGTCCCGTATCGGGTGCGCCGCGCCGGCCCGTGGCCCTCGTCGCGGGTGCCACCGGCAGCCTGGGCAGCGAGGTGCTGCACCGCCTGGCAGGCACGCGCCGCCACGCGCGCGTTCAGTTGTTGGTGCACGAAGCCATGCGCACGGGCCTCAAGGATGTGGAGCCGCTGCGCGTGCCCGGCGGTTCGCCCGCGGCCTGGCCGCCCGCGCTGGCCACGGGCATCGACGAGGCGCTGGTGCTGTTCGAGCCCGCGCGCGCGGCCGGCGAGCGCGAGCGGGCCCTGTGGACGCCCGCGCCCGACCAGTTGCTGCCGCTCGCGCAGTGGCTGCGCGCCGCCGGCGTGCGCACGCTGGCGCTGGTGCTGCCGCACGACCCGGGCCGGCTGCCCGATGCGCTGCGGCGCGGGCTGGCCAACCTCGACGAGCAGGGTGTGGCGATGCTGGGCTTCGAGCGCGTACTGATCGTGCGGGCCGCGCGCACCGCCGGTGGCGGCGCAGGCGCGATGAGCCTGCCGCAACGGCTGGCCGCGTGGATGCTGTCGATCTTCCGCTACATGATCCCCGAGGGCGATCGCCCGCTGCGTCCCGAAAAGCTGGCCGAGGTGGTGGCGCAGGCGCTGGCCGTGGCGCCGGCCGGCGTGCACGTGCTCGCGCCCGAACTGCTGTGGCAAGCCGCCACTGCGCGCGGCGAGGGGGGCATGGCCCGGGTGTTGCGCGACGCCTGGCAAAGCACGGCAGAATCGCCCGTGCGGGCCGACGCGGCCTGAACCCTTGTCCGGCCGGGCCACCCCCGGCGCCAACACATCCATGCCCAAGGCTCCACTCAAGGCCGTTGCCGCGCTCGGCGGCAGCGTCGACGACATCGAGACGGCGTTCTACGATGCCCTGCAACGCGCCGACATCGATGCGCTCATGGCCGTGTGGGCCGACGAGGACGACGTGTTCTGCGTGCATCCCGGCGGCCCGCGACTGGTGGGCACGGCGGCGATCCGCGCGGCGTTCGAGCTGATGTTCGCCAACGGCAGCATCGACGTGCAGGCCGATCGCGTGCGCCGTGTCGAATCGCTCACCTCCTCGGTGCACAGCGTGCTCGAACGCATCCGTGTGCTCACGCCCGAGGGCCCGCGCGAAGCCTGGGTGGCCGCCACCAACGTCTATCACAAGACCGCGCAGGGCTGGCGCATGGTGGCCCACCATGCCAGCCCCGGCAGCCCGCACGAGGTGGCCGAGGTGGCCGAACGCCCGGCCGTGCTGCATTGAGCGACCCCGTGCTGGCCTACGCCGCGCCGGGCTGGCTGCCGGGCGGGCACTTGCAGACCATCTGGCCCGCGCTGTTCTCGCGCCGCGTGCAGGGCGCGCCCGTGGCCTTCGTGCGCGAGCGCCGAACCACGCCCGACGGCGACTTCGTCGACATCGACTGGCTCACCGGCAGCGACACGCTGGCGGCGGCCGGCGCGCCGCTGCTGGTGGTGTTCCATGGGCTGGAAGGCTCGTCGCGCAGCCACTACGCGCAGGCCTTCGCCGGCTTCGCGCGCCAGCAGGGCATGGCCTGTGCGATACCGCACTTCCGTGGCTGCAGTGGCGAGATCAACCTCGCGCCGCGCGCCTATCACTCGGGTGACCACGAAGAAGTGGGCTGGATGCTGGCCGGCATCGCCGCGCGTCACCGCGCGCAGGGAGGTGGCGACGTGGTCGCCGTCGGCGTGTCGCTGGGCGGCAATGCGCTGCTGCGCTGGGCCGAGGAGGCCGGCGATTCGGCCGCGCAGACGGTGCGCGCCGTGGCCGCCGTGTGCTCGCCGCTCGACCTGGCGGCCGGCGGCGCCCACATCGGGCAGGGCCTCAACCGGCAGATCTACACGCGCATGTTCCTGCGCACCATGAAGCCCAAGGCACTGGCCAAGCTGGCCCAGCATCCCGGCCTGTTCGACCGCGCGCGCCTGCTGGCCGCGCGCGACCTGTATGAGTTCGACGATGTCTTCACCGGCCCGCTGCATGGCTTCGCGGGCGTCGACGACTACTGGAAGCGCGCCTCTGCCAAGCCGCACCTGGCCAGCATCCGCATCCCGGCGCTGGCGCTCAACGCCCTCAACGATCCCTTCGTGCCGGCCGCCAGTCTGCCCCGACCCGGCGAGGTGGGCCGGCACGTGACGCTGTGGCAGCCCGCGCACGGCGGCCACGTGGGCTTTGCCGGCGGCGGCTGGCCCGGCCACGTGAGCGACATGCCCCAGGCCGTGGGCCACTGGCTGTTGCAGCATGTGAGCGCGGTGACCCCGCGTGCCAGTGCATCCGCAGGCGGGCCGGGCGGCACACAATCCGGCCATGGATGACATCGTCCGTCAGGCCATGGCCAAGTGGCCCCACGTGCCCGACTGCTACGGCTGGCTCGGTCTGGACGCGCGCGGCCAGTGGTACATGCGCGACGACCGCACGCAGGCGCTCGGCCCGTTCGCCAGTGCCGTGCCCGGCGCCCGGGGCTCGTTGCTGCGCCATGAAAAACTTATCGATTTCATCCACCGCAACTACGACCGCGACGGCGAGGGCCGGTGGTTCTTCCAGAACGGGCCGCAGCGCGTGTATGTCGAACTCGAGGCGACGCCGTGGATCTGGCGCCTGCACGACGATGGCCGCGTGGCGACCCACACCGGCCGCGACGTCGGAGAGGTGAGCGCCTGCCTCACCGACGAAGCCGGCCGCGTCTACCTGCTCACCGAGGCCGGCTTCGGCCTCGTGCATTCGCAGGACGTGGCCCTGGCCGCCGATGCCATCGAGCAGGGGCGCTGGACGGTGCAGGAAGCCCGGGCTGCGGACTTGCCGGCGCACTACGGCTACGTGATGAGTCCGGCCGGGCAGCAAGCGGGTCACGAGGCGTGACAGGGGCGGGCCGGAAATGAAAAAAGCCGGTCGACGACCGGCTTTTTACTGGGGCGGGCTGCTTTCAGTTGGCGGGCGCCGACGCCGCGCCGTCAGGCGCTGCCGCCGCCGGGCGATCGGGCACCGGGAAGCTGGCGCCGCCCGAATTGGCCAGGTAGACCACGGCACGGCCGATTTCCACGTCTTCGAAATCACCGCCACCCTGGGCCGGCATCGCGCCCTTGCCCTTGAGCGCGGAGGCGAGCAGCGCCTCGTAGCCGGTCTTGATGCGCGCGGCCCAGGCGGCCGCGTCACCCAGATGCGGCGCGCCCGGGATGCCGGGCGTGCCGTGGCAGGCGATGCACTGGGTCTTGAAGACCTGCTCGCC
The DNA here is from genome assembly GCA_017998575.1 of Burkholderiaceae bacterium. The sequence goes on along the minus strand of JAGOCV010000075.1, from coordinate 903 downwards.
GGTGGCCAGCGGGCGGTTGGCGTCGCGGATCTCGATCGCGCCGACCTTCTGGATGCGGTGCTCGATGCCCTGCTCGCGCTGCTGCGCGCTCACGCCGCCGAGGACTTCGCTCTGCCCGGCGCCGGCCGGCTTGTTGGCCGACACCACGAAGTACACGAGGCCGATGATGATGAAGACCGGAACGACGAAGGCGAAGAACGTCGTCCAGAGCAGTTGCTTGGGGGTCTTGATCGGGCCGGTATGGGCTTCTTCGTGGCTAGCGCTCATGGCGTCCTCTGTAATCGGGGCTCGGGGGCGGGGCAATCAACCCACGATTATAGGGCGAGAGGTCGGCCCCCTCGCCCCGAAGGAGTCCGCTGCGTCCCCGGCCCATCACGAGAGGGCCGGGTGCACGCGCGCGGCCGTCAGCGGGCCGCCGTGGTGGACGGGGATGGCCGGCCCATCGCGGCCTCGGCCGCGGCCGTGTCGGCGGCACTCCAGCCCCCGCCCAGCGCGCGGTAGAGCTGCACCTGGTTCTGCAACTGCGCCAGCCGGGTCTGCACCAGGGCCTGCTGCGTGGCGAACAGCGAGCGCTGCGCGTCCAGCGTATCCAGGAAGCTGGCGATGCCGTTGCGGTAGCGCAGGTCGGACAGCCGGAATCGCTGCGCCTCGGCGTCGGCCTGCGCGCGCGTGGCGCGCAGTTGCTCGCCCAGTGTGGCACGGCCGGCCAGTGCGTCGGACACCTCGCGGAAGGCCGACTGGATCGACTTCTCGTACTGCGCCACCGCGATCTGCTGCGCGGCGCGCGCCGACTCGAGCCCGGCCTGATTGCGGCCGGCATCGAAGATCGGCAGCAGCAGCGACGGCGCGAGCGTGAAGCCCCAGGAGCCGCTTTCGAACAGCCCGGACAGCTCGCGGCTGGCC
>JAGOCV010000074.1 GCA_017998575.1 Burkholderiaceae bacterium | reverse complement strand
TGCACGGCGTGATCCCGGTCGACACGCGCAAGCCCTTCGACGTGCGCGAGGTGATCGCGCGCATCGTCGACGGCAGCGAGTTCGACGAGTTCAAGGCGCGCTACGGCACCACGCTGGTGACGGGCTTCGCGCGCATCGAAGGCATGCCGGTGGGCATCATCGCCAACAACGGCATCCTGTTCAGCGAATCGGCCCTGAAGGGCGCGCACTTCATCGAGCTGTGCTGCCAGCGCAACATCCCGCTGGTGTTCCTGCAGAACATCACCGGCTTCATGGTGGGCCGCAAGTACGAGAACGAAGGCATCGCGCGCAACGGCGCCAAGATGGTGACGGCCGTGGCCTGCGCGCGTGTTCCGAAGTTCACGGTGATCATCGGCGGCAGCTTCGGCGCGGGCAACTACGGCATGTGCGGCCGGGCGTATTCGCCGCGCTTCCTCTGGATGTGGCCCAACGCGCGCATCAGCGTGATGGGCGGCGAGCAGGCGGCCAGCGTGCTGGCCACCGTGCGGCGCGATGGCATCGAGGCCAAGGGCGGCCAGTGGTCGGCGGCCGAAGAAGAGGATTTCAAGGCACCCATCCGCCAGCAATACGAGGAACAGGGCCATCCCTACTACGCCAGCGCGCGCCTGTGGGACGACGGCATCATCGATCCGGCGGACACGCGCCGCGTGCTGGCACTGGGCCTGTCGGCCGCGCTCAATGCGCCGGCCGAGCCGACGACGTTCGGCGTGTTCCGCATGTGACGCGGGCACCGGCGCGGTTTCCTCCTTCACTTCGACACACGAGCACAACGACATGAACATCCTCGGCAAGAAGAAAAACAGCGACGTCGTCATCGACCTGGCCCCCGAGCCGCCACCGCCGCCCGTGGAACTGCGCCGCCCCTCGGCCCACGTGGCCGAGGTGTGGCTCAACCGGCCCGACGTGCGCAACGCCTTCAACGAGGAAGTCATCGCCACGCTCACGCGCACCTTCACCGAGCTGGCCGAGGACGACGAACTGCGCGTGGTGGTGCTGGCCGCGCACGGCAAGGCCTTCTGCGCCGGGGCCGATCTCAACTGGATGCGCGCCATGGCCGATTTCAGCTGGGAGCAGAACCGCGCCGACGCCGGCCGCCTGGCCGACATGCTGTGGGCGCTGTGGCGCTGCCCCGTGCCCGTGGTGGGCCGCGTGCAGGGCGACTGCTACGCCGGTGGCATGGGCCTGGCCGCGGTGTGCGACGTGCTGGTGGCCGCCGAGGGCGTCACCTTCTGCCTCTCCGAAGCGCGCCTGGGCCTGCTGCCGGCCACCATCAGCCCCTACGTGGTGCGCGCCCTGGGTGAGCAGGCCTCGCGCCGCTACATGACGACGGCCGAGCGCTTCAGCGCGGCCGATGCCAAGGCGCTGGGCTTCGTGCACGAGCTGGTGGCGCCCGAGGCGCTGGACGCCCGGGTGGCCGAAGTCGTCGCCACCGTCTGCGCCAACGGCCCGAAGGCCGTGCGTGCCAGCAAGAAGCTGGTGCGCCACGTGGCGGCCGAGCCGCTGTCGGCCGAGCTGCGCGCCGACACCGCCAAACGCATTGCCGACATCCGCGCCAGCGACGAAGGCAAGGAGGGCGTGCAGTCGTTCCTGAACAAGCGCCGGCCCGGCTGGCTCGACTGAGAAGCCGCGAAGGAATCCGCCATGCAATCGCTCGACCTCCCCGCACTCGCCGCGCTGGCCGCCGCGCTCGGCTGGGCCAGCGGCGTGCGGCTGTATGCGGTGGTGTTCATCGTGGGCGCCATGGGCTGGGCCGGCTGGCTGCCGCTGCCGCCGGGCCTGGCGCTGCTGCAGCACCCGGCCGTGCTGGTGGGCAGCGGCGTGATGTTGTGCGTGGAGTTCTTCGCCGACAAGCTGCCCTGGCTCGACAGCCTGTGGGATGCCCTGCACGCCTTCATCCGCGTGCCGGCCGGCGCGCTGCTGGCGGCGGGTGTGTTCGGGCTCGACGGTGGCGTGATGACGCTGCTGGCCGCGCTGATGGGCGGATCGCTGTCGGCCACGGCGCTGGCCACCAAGATGACGGCGCGCGCGGCGGTCAACACCTCGCCCGAGCCGTTCTCCAACTGGCTGCTGTCGTTCTTCGAGGACGGCCTGGTGGTCGTCATGGTGTGGCTGGCCACGCAGCATCCGCTGGTGTTCGGGGTCGTGCTGGCGTTCGTGGTGCTGGTGTCGGTGCTGCTGCTGGTGGTGCTCTTCAGGTTCCTGCGTGCCGTGGTGCGGCGCGTGTCGTCTGTCGTTTCTTCTTCCGGCCCAACGAAGGTGGTGTGAGACATGTTTGAAAAGATCCTGATTGCGAACCGCGGTGAGATCGCCTGCCGTGTTGCGGCGACCGCACGCCGCCTCGGCATCAAGACGGTGGCCATCTACTCCGATGCCGACGCCAACGCCAAGCACGTGGCCGCCTGCGACGAATCCGTGCACGTCGGCGGCAGCGCGCCGCGCGACAGCTACCTGCAATGGCAGCGCATCCTCGATGCCGCAAAGGCCACGGGCGCGCAGGCCATCCACCCGGGCTACGGCTTCCTCAGCGAGAACGAGGCCTTCGCGCAGGCCTGCGCCGATGCGGGCCTGGTGTTCATCGGCCCGCCGCCGTCGGCCATCGAGGCGATGGGTCTCAAGGCCGAGTCCAAGCGGCTCATGGAACAGGCCGGCGTGCCGCTGGTGCCGGGCTACCACGGCGCCGATCAGGACGCCGCGCTGCTGGCGCGCGAGGCGGGCCGCATCGGCTATCCCGTGCTCATCAAGGCCAGCGCGGGCGGTGGCGGCAAGGGCATGCGCGTGGTGGAAAAGGCCGACGACTTCGCCGCCGCACTGGCGTCGTGCCAGCGCGAAGCCATCAACAGCTTCGGCGATCAGGCCGTGCTGATCGAAAAATACGTGCAGCGCCCGCGTCACATCGAGATCCAGGTGTTCGCCGACACGCAGGGCCACGCGGTCTATCTGTTCGAGCGTGATTGTTCGGTGCAGCGGCGCCACCAGAAAGTGCTCGAAGAAGCCCCCGCGCCCGGCATGACCGAGGCCATGCGCCGCCAGATGGGCGAAGCAGCCGTGGCAGCCGCCAAGGCCGTGGGCTACGTGGGCGCGGGCACGGTGGAGTTCATCGTGGAGCAGAGGGGCGAGACACCGAGCGCTGCGACGGGCCGCCCCGAGCAAGCGAGCGCCCCCTCGGGGGGCAGCGAGGACACGTCAGTGCCGAGCGTGGGGGCTGACATGCGCTTTTTTTTCATGGAGATGAATACGCGCCTGCAGGTCGAGCATCCCGTCACCGAAGCCATCACCGGGCTCGACCTCGTCGAATGGCAACTGCGCGTGGCCGCTGGCCAGCCGCTGCCGCTGGCGCAGGACCAGCTGAAGATCCACGGCCACGCCATCGAGGCGCGCATCTGCGCCGAAAGCCCCGACAACGACTTCCTCCCCGCCACCGGCACGCTGGCCGTCTACGCGCGCCCGCAGGCCACGGCGTTCACGGTGGGCGACGTGCGTATCGACGATGGCGTGGAGCAGGGCGATGCGATCTCGCCGTTCTACGACTCGATGATCGCCAAGCTCATCGTGCATGGCGACACGCGCGAGCAGGCGCTGGCCCGGCTCGACGCCGCGCTGGCGCAGGTGCGCATCGTGGGCCTGGCGACCAACGTGCAGTTCCTGCGCCGCGTGGTGCGGCCGGGCGGCGCGTTCGCCAGGGCCGACCTCGACACCGCGCTGATCCAGCGCGACCGCGAGGCACTGTTCCATCAGCAACCCGTGGCGCGCGAGCAGGCCGTGGCCATCGCGGTGGCGCACCGGTTGCAGGGCGAGCAACCGGCACCGGCCGCCGTCACTGTCTGGACTGACCCGTGGGCCGCGCGCGACGGTTTCCATTCGCACGCCGTGGCGCAGCGCGGCTTCACGTTCGACGTGGGCGGCGAGCCGGTGCGCGCCACGCTGCATTACGGCCGCACCCTGGCCGACGGCAGTGCGCTCACGCTGGCCGTGGAGGATGGCGCGCCGCAGCCGCTGGCCTTCGCGCCGGCCGCCGATGGCGCGATGCGCGTGGACTACGCCGGCCGCCGCACCGTGGCCCACGTGCATCGGGGGGCCGATGCGCAGGGCCAGGTGCTGCATGTGTTCACCCCAGCCGGCGCGGCCCAGCTGTCGGTGGTCGATCCGCTGGCGCGCGCGGGCGCCGCGCACGCCGAAGGCGGCCAGCTCACCGCGCCCATGCCGGGCAAGGTGGTGTCGTTCGCCGTGAAGGCCGGCGACAAGGTGGCCAAGGGTCAGCCGCTGGCGGTGATGGAGGCGATGAAGATGGAACACACCATCGCCGCGCCGGCAGACGGCGAGGTCGAGGAGTTGCTCTACGCCCCTGGCGACCAGGTGGCCGAGGGCGCGGCGCTGCTGCGGCTGCAGTCCGCGTGAGCGCACGGCGGCAAGTCCGACACTGCCACGGGGCTGCATCAACGCTGTCAGACTCGTGCCCGTGAACATCGCCTTCTGCTTCACGGGCTTCGCACCCGACACCTGGATGGCCGCCTTCCGTCAGGCGCTGCCCGATGCCAACCTCTTCGCCGGGCAGCCCGGCGATCCGCCACGCCCGGCCGACTACGCCGTGGTGTGGCGCCCGCCGCAGGCCTTCGTCGATGCGCACCCGGGCCTGCGCGCGGTGTTCAACATCGGCGCGGGCGTCGATGCCCTCGTCGGCCTGCGCCTGCCGCCGGGTATGCCGATGGTGCGCGTGGAAGACGCGGGCATGGGCGTGCAGATGGCCGAGTACGTGACGCATGCCGTTATCCGCCACTACCGCGGCCTCGATGCCTTCGCCGCCGACCAGGCCGCAGGCCGCTGGACGGACCGCGATCCGCTGCCGCGCGAGGACTTCCCCGTGGGCGTGCTCGGCCTTGGCGTGCTGGGCGCGCGCGTGGCGCGTGCCGTGGCGGCGTTCGAGTTCCCCGTGGTGGGCTGGAGCCGCACGCCGCACCAGCTGGCCGGCGTGCGCAGCTACGCGGGCGCGGAAGGCTTCGACGAATTCCTCGCGGCCACGCGCATCCTCGTGTGCCTGCTGCCGCTCACGCCCGAGACCGAAGGCATCCTCAATCGCCGCACGCTGTCGAAGCTGCGGCCGGGCGGCTATCTCATCAACGTCGCGCGCGGTGCGCACCTGGTCGAGGACGACCTCGTCGCGCTGCTGGACGAAGGGCGGCTGGCCGGTGCCACGCTCGACGTCTTCCGCACCGAGCCGCTGCCGGCCGCGCATGCGTTCTGGCGCCACCCCAGGATCACCGTGACGCCGCACACCTCGGCGCGCAGCCTGGTGCACGAATGTGTGGCGCAGATCGCCGGCAAGATCCACGCGCTGGGGCGGGGCGAGCCCGTCACCGGCGTGGTGGACCGCGCGCGCGGCTATTGAATCCACGGTACGGCGAGACACCACGACCCCGGCCCTGCCGCACAGAACAAGGAGACACCCATGACATTGCCCACCCGCGTGAAGATCACCGACGTCGGCCCGCGCGACGGCCTGCAGAACGAGAAGGGCGAAGTGCCCGCCGACATCAAGATCGGCCTGGTGCACCGCCTGCAGGATGCGGGCGTGCGCAGCATCGAAGCCACGAGCTTCGTGAGCCCCAAGTGGGTGCCGCAGATGGCCGACGCGGCCGAGGTCATGGCCGGCATCCAGCGCAAACCGGGCGTGCGCTATTCGGTGCTCACGCCCAACATGAAGGGCTTCGAGGCCGCGGTGGCGCCCGACCGCGCGCAGTGGCCCGACGAAATCGTGGTGTTCGGCGCGGCCAGCGAGGCGTTCAGCCAGAAGAACATCAACTGCTCCATCGCCGAGAGCATCGAGCGCTTCGCGCCCGTGGTGGCGGCCGCGCGCGACAAGGGCATCCGCTCGCGCGGCGCCATCTCGTGCGCCGTGGGGTGCCCGTATGAAGGCGAGGTGCCGCCCTCACGCGTGGAGCTGGTGGCGCGACTCATGAAGGACATCGGCGTGGATGAGATCTACGTGGCCGACACCATCGGCGTCGGCACGCCGCGCAAGGTGCAGGCCGCGATGGAAGCCGCGCTGCGCCACTATCCGCTCGACCTGCTGGCCGGCCACTTCCACGACACCTACGGTCAGGCGCTGGCCAACACACTGGCATCGCTGGAGCTGGGCGTGTGGCAGTACGACGCCTCCAGCGCCGGGCTGGGCGGCTGCCCCTACGCCAGGGGCGCCACGGGCAACGTGGCCACCGAAGACGTGGTGTACATGCTGCACGGCATGGGCATCGACACCGGCATCGATCTGGACAAGCTGATCGACGCGGGCCGCTACATCAGCGATTTCCTGCAGCGCAAGCCCAATTCGCGCGCCGCCACGGCGCTCATCAATCAACGCGCCGGCTGACCCGAGCACGGTGCGACGGCGGAGCCGGGCAGGCGAGAATCGCGGTTTTCATCCAGTACCGTGCCGACCATGTGTGGAGCCGAACTCAAGCCCCTGCCCGACGGCGTCCAGCGTGTCGCGCGTGAACTCGAACGCCTGGGCCACGCGCATGCGCCCGTCATGCTCGACGGCGCCGCTCGCACCGCGCAGGAAGCGGCCGACGCGCTGGGCGTGCAGCTGGGCCAGATCGCCAAGAGCATCATCTTCCGCCGCAAGAGCGACGAGGCCGCCGTGCTGGTGGTCACCTCCGGCGACCGCCGTGTCGACGAGAAGAAGGTGGCCGCGCTGGTGGGCGCGCTGGGCCGGGCCGATGCGGATTTCGTGCGCGGCCGCACCGGCTTCGCCATCGGCGGCGTCTCGCCCGTGGCCCACACGCACAAGCCTGTCACGCTGATCGACCGCGAGCTGCTGCGATTCGGCGAGGTGTGGGCGGCAGCCGGCCATCCGCACGGCGTGTTCCGGCTGGCGCCGGCCGATCTCGAAAGGCTCACGGGCGCGCCGCTGGCCGACGTTACGCAGGAGCCCGCGGCATGACCAGCGCGGCCGACCCGGCGCTCGCCGGCACGCGGCGGCGCCTGATACTGCGCGCGCGCATGATCGCCAGCGCCGTCGACGCGCAGGACCTGCCGTCGCCCTGCGTGTCGGTCTGCCGCATGGATGAGGCGCTGGGCCTGTGCGCCGGCTGCCTGCGCAGCCTCGACGAGATCGCCGGCTGGAGCCGCGCCGACGATGCGCTCCGCCGTGTCATCTGGCAGCGCGTGGCCGAACGCGCTACCCGCCTGTCCACCCGCCCGGCCGCTGCGCCGCCCACGCCATGAAGCACATCGTCTTCCACCTCGACTTCCTCTCGCCCTACGCCATGCTCGCGTTCGAGCGGCTGCCGCACGTGCTGGAAGGCGTGAGCCACAGCGTCGAATACCGCCCCGTGCTGCTGGGCGCGCTGCTGGCCGCAGGCCAGGTGCCCGGCCCGGCCGAGACTGCCCACAAACGCGACTGGACGTATCGCCACGTGCAATGGCTGGCCCACACGCACGGCATCGCCATGGACCTGCCGGCCGCGCACCCCTTCAACCCGCTGCCGCTGCTGCGGCTGGCCATCGCGTGCGGCGAGGGCGGCGCGGCCAACCGCCACGTCTGCGAGACGATCTTCCGCCACGTGTGGAACGGCGGCGGCGACGCAACCGATGCGGCACGCCTGGCCGTGCTGACCGGGCGCCTCGCGCCCGCGCGCGACGTGGCCGGCGCCGAGGTCAAGGACCAGCTGCGCGCCAGCACGGACGCAGCGATCGCACAGGGCATCTTCGGCGTGCCCATGCTGGTGGCCGACGGCCGCCACTTCTGGGGCCTCGACGCCCTGCCGATGCTGCGCGCCGCGCTCACGGGTGATGCGTGGTTCGAAGGGCCGGCATGGAAGGCGGCGTCCATGCTGCCGAGCGGGCTGAAGCCGCGCGACTGACGGCGACGGCACGGCGATTTCGCCTGCTTGCAGGCGGGCTTCCGCATCACGAAACCCGGGCCGCGGGTTTCACCCTAATTCGTCAGCCCCTGTTGGATTCGCGTCAGAACGCGGTCAGTGGCGTCTCCAAGAATGCCCCCCAGGCTGCCCGTGCCTTGCGGGCGCGCCGCATAACCAAACTGGAGACAACCCATGGCAACTGCTGAAAACAGGCCCATGACGCCGGAGGAGAAGAAAGTCATCTTCGCCTCGTCGCTGGGCACCGTGTTCGAGTGGTACGACTTCTACCTCTACGGTTCGCTGGCCGCGATCATCGCGCGCCAGTTCTTCAGCGGGCTGGACGCGGGCGCCGCGTTCATCTTCGCGCTGCTGGCCTTCGCCGCGGGCTTCCTGGTGCGCCCGTTCGGCGCCATCGTGTTCGGCCGCCTGGGCGACATGATCGGCCGCAAGTACACCTTCCTGGTCACCATCCTGATCATGGGCCTGTCCACGTTCATCGTGGGCCTGCTTCCCACCTACGCCACCATCGGCGTGGCCGCGCCCGTCATCCTGATCATCCTGCGCATGCTGCAGGGCCTGGCACTGGGCGGCGAGTACGGCGGTGCGGCCACCTACGTGGCCGAGCACGCACCGCACGGCAAGCGGGGTGCCTACACCTCCTGGATCCAGACCACGGCGACGCTGGGCCTGTTCCTGTCGCTGCTGGTGATCCTGGGCGTGCGCACCTGGCTGGGTGAGCAGGCCTTCGCCGAGTGGGGCTGGCGCATTCCGTTCCTGGTCTCCATCCTGCTGCTGGGGATCTCGGTGTGGATCCGTCTCTCGCTCTCCGAATCGCCCGCCTTCCAGCGCATGAAGGCCGAAGGCAAGACCTCCAAGGCGCCGCTGGCCGAATCGTTCGGCCAATGGAAGAACCTGAAGATCGTGATCCTGGCGCTGGTGGGCCTGACGGCCGGCCAGGCCGTGGTCTGGTACACGGGCCAGTTCTACGCGCTGTTCTTCCTGACGCAGCAGCTCAAGGTCGACGCGACCACCGCCAACCTGATGATCGCCGCCGCGCTGCTGCTGGGCACGCCGTTCTTCATCGTGTTCGGCACGCTGTCCGACAAGATCGGCCGCAAGCCCATCATCATGGCCGGCTGCCTGCTGGCGGTGCTGACGTACTTCCCGGTGTTCAAGGCGCTCACGTCCGCCGCCAACCCCGACCTGGCCCGCGCGCAGGCCACGGCTGGCGTGGTGGTGACGGCCGACCCGGCCACCTGCTCGTTCCAGGGCAACCCGGTGGCGCGCGAGATCGACTTCCGCAGCTCGTGCGACATCGCCAAGCGTTACCTGGTGCAGAACTCGGTGAGCTATGAGAACGCGATTGGCCCGGCCGGCTCTCCCGCCGTGATCAAGATCGGCGACAAGACCGTGACGGCGCCCACCGGCAACGTGGTCGACCTGAAGTTCGACGCCGCCTCGGCCGCCGCCATCGCCGCCTTCAAGAAGGAAGTGGCCGACGATCTGAAGCTGGCCGGCTACCCCGCCAAGGCCGACCCGGCCAAGATGAACAAGGTGATGATGATCGCCATCCTGTTCTATCTGGTGCTGCTGGTGACCATGGTGTACGGCCCGATCGCCGCCATGCTGGTGGAACTGTTCCCGACGCGCATCCGCTACACGTCGATGAGCCTGCCGTATCACATCGGCAACGGCTGGTTCGGCGGCCTGCTGCCCACCACCGCGTTCGCCATCGTGGCCTCGACCGGCAACATGTACAACGGCCTCTGGTACCCGATCATCATCGCCGGCATGACGCTGGTGGTCGGCACGCTGTTCGTGCGTGAGACGAAGGACGTGGACATCTACGCCAACGACTGACGCCCGTGCCGCGCCGGCCCGCCGCCTCCGGTGGCGGGCCCCACGGTCCCACAGGCCTCATGCCTTCGGGCATGAGGCCTTTTTCATGAGGGGTGTGTGTCGTGTCGCCCCTGCTTTTTCATCAAGGAGTGCGTTTCATGTGGAAAATCGCTGTCGGCTTTGTCATCTTCGCGGCTGCTGCCCTGTATTTCATCTCCCAGGCGGGTGACAAGATCGAGATGGGTGGCGAGAAGCACAGCGGCGACATACACGCCAAGCCAGCCGCTGCGGCCCCGGCCGCCGCGCCCGTGCCGACGCCTGCCGCCAGCGCACCCTGACGGTGCCCGTGACCCGGCTGCGGCAGGGTCTTTCCGGTAGCGGGCGGCCGGGCGGCCAGTAAGATTCGCGCAAGAAAAAAATCTCGAGGGGTCCATGGCTTACAGCAAGACGGAGATCGGGCAGCGCACCTTCAAGGACCGTTCGGTTCCGCTCACCCCTCGCCAGCGCTCGGCTTTCATCCTGTTCGACGGCCGCCGCAGCCTCTCCGAGGTGCTTGAGGCCACGTCGGGCCTGGGCGTCACGCCCGAAGACATCATCCACATGCTCGAAATGGGCCTGCTCGAAGGCACGCCCGAGGGCACGGGCACCTCGCGCGGACCGCTGACCCAGCCGCCGCCCAGCACGCTGTCGCGCCCCATGCCGCTCGAATCCCGGCCGATGCCGCTGGGCCGGCCGTCCCGCCCGACGCCGCTGGAGTCCGCGGGCGGATCGCGCACCTCGTCGCTGTCGTTCGAGCCCGTGCCGCAGGAAGAAGGCCGCCGCCGCTACCAGCTGGCCTATCCGCTGGCGACCCGGCTCACGGCCTCGCTGGGCCTGCGCGGTTTCCGGCTCAACCTGGCCGTCGAGGCGGCCGGCAGCTACGAAGAACTGCTTGAAGTCGCACCGAAGATCCGCGACGCGGTGGGTGCCGACAAGTTCGTGCCACTGGCCGCCGCCCTGCGCGGCGAGGGCTGATTGCCCATGGAAGCCGCCGCCCGGCCGCCCGCTGCCGACGCGGTGGCGGCCCGTGCTGCCCGGCGGCGCGCACGCGCCGTCACGCTGGCATTGCTGCTGGCCTGGTTCGTGGTCAGCTTCGTCATTCCGGCGCTGGCACGTTCCCTCGATTTCCGGCTGTTCGGCTGGTCGTTCTCGTACTGGATGTCGGTGCAGGGCAGCCTGCTGGTCTACCTGGGCATCTGCGTGGCTTACGCGCTCACGATGAACCGGCTGGAGCGCCGGTTTCCGCCGGCCGACGGCGACGCCTGATCCCGCCCGGCGCACCCGGTTGCATTTGCAAGACCGCGTGACGCCGCGTGTCATTGCGCCTGCCTAGAATGTTCGGCCTCACCCCCATAAAGCCGAATACATGACACAGGGAACCATCCGCATCCGCGGAGCGCGCCAGCACAACCTCAAGAACCTGGATCTGGACATCCGCACGGGTGAGCTCACGGTGGTGACGGGTCCCAGCGGCTCGGGCAAGTCCAGCCTGGTGTTCGACACCCTGTACGCCGAAGGCCAGCGCCGCTACGTCGAAACCTTCAGCGCCTACGCCCGCCAGTTCCTCGACCGCATGGACAAACCGGCGGTGGACCGCGTGGAGGGCGTGCCGCCGGCCATCGCCATCGACCAGACCAACCCCGTGCGCTCGTCGCGCTCCACCGTGGGCACGATGACCGAGCTCAACGACCACCTCAAGCTGCTGTTCGCACGCGCGGGCGCGCTGTTCGACCGCGAGACGGCGCAGCCCGTGCGACACGATTCGCCGGACACGATCTATGCGCAGATCCAGGAGCGCGTCCAGGGGTTCGGAGCGCACGAGCCGCGCCTGGTGCTCACGTTTCCGGTCGAGCTGCCGGCCAGCACCACGCCAGAAGAAGTCGAGCAATGGCTCTCCGCCAGTGGCTTCACCCGCGTGCAGGCCGAGCGCGAAGTCGCCACGCCCACCGGGCCGCGCAAGGTGCTGGATGTCGTGGCCGACCGGCTCCGGTTCTCGTCGGCCGAGCGCATCCGCGTCGTCGAGGCGATCGAGACGGCGCTCAAGCGCGGCAGCGGGCGGCTCAACGTCTATGTGATCGAGGACGAGAAAGCACCGGTCCTTTGGCGGTTTTCCACCGGCCTGCACTGCCCCGACAGCGACCTGCGCTACGCCGAGCCCGTGCCCTCGATGTTCTCGTTCAACTCGCCGGCCGGCGCCTGCGAGACCTGCCGAGGCTTCGGCCGCGTGATCGGCGTGGACTGGTCGCTGGTGGTGCCCAACGAGAAGCTCACGCTGCGCGCCGGCGCGATCAAGACCATCCAGACACCAGCCTGGGCCGAGGCGCAGGACGACCTCATGCGTCATGCCGAGACGGCCGGCATTCCGCGCGACACGCCGTGGAACAAGCTCACCGAAGAACACAAGCGCTGGGTCATCGAAGGCACGCCCAACTTCAAGGAAGGCAACTGGAACAAGCAGTGGTATGGCATCCGCCGCTTCTTCGCCTACCTGGAGAGCAAGGCCTACAAGATGCACATCCGCGTGCTGCTGTCCAAGTACCGCAGCTACACGCCATGCGAGGTGTGCGGCGGCGCGCGCCTGAAAACCGACAGCCTGCTGTGGCGCATCGGCAGCAAGCAGGTCGCCGATGCGGTGCTCGAGCCCTCGAAGCGGTTCATGCCGCGCGGCGTGAAGTGGAGCCGTGAGCAACTGGAAGCGCTGCCCGGCCTGTGCCTGCATGACCTGATGCTGCTGCCCATCGACCGGCTGCGGCGTTTCTTCGAATCCATCGAGACCAGGCAGCATGGCGCCGCCGCTGGCGAGGAGCAGGCGCTGGCCCTGCTGCACGAGGAAATCACCACGCGGCTGAAGTACCTGGCCGAGGTCGGCATCGGCTACCTCACGCTCGACCGGCAGAGCCGCACGCTCTCCGGCGGCGAAGTGCAGCGCATCAACCTCACCACGGCACTGGGCACCTCGCTGGTCAACACGCTGTTCGTGCTGGACGAGCCCAGCATCGGCCTGCACCCGCGCGACATGGGCCGCATCATCACGGCCATGCAGCGCCTGCGCGACGCGGGCAACACGCTGGTGGTGGTGGAGCACGACCCGGCCGTCATGTTCGCGGCCGACCGCATGATCGACATGGGCCCGGGCCCCGGCGAGCGCGGCGGCAACATCGTCTTCGACGGCGCCACGGCCGACCTGCGGCGCGCCGACACGCTCACCGGCGCCTACCTGGGCGCGCGCAAGAGCATCGGCCTGGGCCTCAAGCGCCTGGTGACGGAGAGCACGCCGCGCCTCATCCTCGAAGGCGTGCGCGAGCACAACCTGAAAGACGTGTCGGTGGACTTTCCGCTGCAGCGCCTGGTCACGGTGACCGGCGTATCGGGCTCGGGCAAGTCCACGCTGATCCAGGACGTGCTGGCGCCCGCGCTCATGCGCCACTTCGGCCGTGCCACCGAATCGCCCGGCCGCCACGATCGCCTGCTGGGCGCCGACCATCTGGCCGACGTGGTGTTCGTGGACCAGTCGCCCATCGGCAAGACGGCGCGTTCCAACCCCGTGAGCTATGTGGGCGCATGGGACGCCATCCGCGAGATCTTCGCCAATGCGCCGCTGGCGAAGCAGCGCGGCTACACCGCCAGCAAGTTCAGCTTCAACTCGGGCGACGGCCGCTGCCCGCTGTGCGGCGGCTCGGGCTTCGAGCACGTGGAGATGCAGTTCCTCTCCGACGTGTACCTGCGCTGCCAGGAATGCGACGGCCGCCGCTGGCGCCCCGAGATCCTGGAGGTGACCATCGAGCGCCAGGCCGTGGGCAGCGTGCGCCCGCGCGTGCTGTCGGTGGCCGACATGCTGGAGCTCACCGTGAGCGAGGCCGCGCAGCTGTTCGCGCAGGACCGCGACGTGATCCGCGCGCTGCAGCCCATCGTCGATGTGGGGCTGGAATACGTGCGCCTGGGCCAGCCCGTGCCCACGCTCTCGGGCGGCGAGGCGCAGCGGCTCAAGCTCGCCGGCTTCCTGGCCGATGCCGCCAAGGGCCGCGGCAGCAGCCAGCCCGTCGCGAAGAAGGGCACGCTGTTCCTGTTCGACGAGCCGACCACGGGCCTGCACTTCGACGACATCGCCAAGCTCATGCGCGCGCTGCGCCGGCTGCTGGAGGCCGGCCACTCGCTGGTCGTCATCGAGCACAACCTCGACGTGATCCGCGCCAGCGACTGGCTGATCGACCTCGGCCCCGAAGGCGGCGACGCCGGCGGCCTGATCGTCGCCCAGGGCACGCCCGAGGAGGTGCGCCTGCACGCCACT
>JAGOCV010000359.1 GCA_017998575.1 Burkholderiaceae bacterium | reverse complement strand
GCCAGGCCCTGCTGGACCGCGGCCTCTCGGCCGAGCGGCCCGTGGCCATCCTCAGCGAGAACGGGCTCGACCACGCCATGGTGGCACTGGGCTGCCTGTACGTGGGCATTCCGTGGTGCCCCGTCTCGCCCGCCTACTCCATCGTCAGCCAGGACTACGACAAGCTTCGCCACGTGCTGACCACGCTCACGCCGGGCCTGGTGTTCGCGGCCGACGGCGCGCGCTACGCGAAGGCCATCCAGGCCACCGTGGGCACCGACGTGGAAGTGGTGCTGGGCTCGGGCGAGATCGCCGGCCGCCAGACCACCGCCCTGGCCGACCTGCTGGCCACGCCGCCCACGCCAGCCGTCGAGGCCGCGCGCGAAGCCACGGGCCCCGACACCATCGCCAAGTTCCTGTTCACCTCGGGCTCGACCAAGATGCCCAAGGCCGTGATCAACACGCACGGCATGTGGTGCGCCAACCAGCAGCAGATGCGCCAGTCGATGCCGGTGCTGGCCACCGAGACCGAAGGCCAGCATCCGGTGCTGGTCGACTGGCTGCCCTGGAACCACACGTTCGGCGGCAATCACAACGTCGGCATGGTGATCTACAACGGCGGCACGCTCTACATCGACGACGGCAAGCCCACGCCCGCGCTCATGCACGAGACGCTGCGCAACCTGCGCGAGGTGGCGCCCACGGTGTACTTCAACGTGCCCACCGGCTTCGAAGCCATCGCCAACGCGATGAAGACCGACGCCCAGCTGCGCAAGACGCTGCTCTCGCGCGTGAAGATGTTCTTCTACTCGGGCGCCGCGCTGGCGCAGCCCGTGTGGGACAGCCTGCACGCCACGCAGGAGGCCGAGGTGGGCGAGCGCATCGTCATGGGTACCGGCCTGGGCATGACCGAGTCGTCGCCGTTCGCCGTGTTCGTCACCAACCCGAATGTGAAGGCCGGCTACATCGGCGTGCCCACGCCAGGACTGGAGCTCAAGCTGATCCCCGTGGATGGCAAGACCGAGGTGCGCTACAAGGGCCCCAACATCACGCCGGGCTACTGGCGCTCGCCCGACGCCACGGCCGAGGCGTTCGACGAGGAAGGCTTCTTCTCCACCGGCGACGCCGTGCAGTGGATCGACGAGAACGACGTGCACCAGGGCCTCCGGTTCGATGGCCGCATCGCCGAAGACTTCAAGCTCGCCACCGGCACCTTCGTCAGCGTGGGCCCGATGCGCGCGAAGATCATCGCCGCCGGCGCGCCCTATGTGCAGGACGTGGTCCTGACCGGCATCAACCTCAAGGAAGTGGGCGCGCTGGTGTTCCCCACCGGCGCCGTGCGCCAGCTCTCGGGCCTGCCCGCGGATGCGCCGCTGGCCGAGGTGGTCGCCAGCGAGCCCGTGCGTGCGCGCATGCAGCAGCTCATCGACGATCTGGCCAAGACGGCCACCGGCAGCGCCAACCGCATCGCGCGTCTGCACGTGCTGGCCGAGCCGCCCTCCATCGACAAGGGCGAGGTCACCGACAAGGGCTCGATCAACCAGCGCTCGGTACTCAAGCACCGCGACGCGCTGGTGCAGGCCTTCCACGAAGGTACGCTGGCCCATACCCTGCTGCCCACCCCGTTGAAACAAGCTGCAGGAGCCGCCGCATGAAGATCGACGGACACGCCGCGCTCGTCACGGGCGGTGCCTCGGGCCTGGGCGAAGCCACCACGCGCGAACTCGCGCGCCAGGGCGCCAAAGTGGCCGTGCTGGACGTCAACCTGGACCTGGCGCAGAAGGTGGCGGCCGACATCGGCGGCCTGGCCATCCGCTGCGACATCACCAGCGCCGAGAGCGCGCAGGCCGCCATCGACCAGGCCGCCGCCGCGCACGGCCCGGCGCGCATCCTGATGAACATCGCCGGCATCGGCACGGCCAAGCGCATCGTGAGCCGCGACGGCAACCCGGCACCGCTCGAAGACTTCGCGCGCGTCGTCAACGTGAACCTGGTGGGCGCCTATAACGTGACGCGCCTCTTCGCCGCCGCCTGCGCCAGGCTGCCCGCGCTGGAGGACGGCGAACGCGGCACCATCCTCTTCACCGCCTCGGTCGCCGCGTTCGACGGCCAGGTGGGCCAGCAGGCCTACAGTGCCAGCAAGGGCGGCATCGTCGGCATGACGCTGCCGATGGCGCGCGATCTGGCGCAGCACGGCATCCGCGTGTGCACCATCGCGCCGGGCCTGTTCGCCACGCCGCTCATGAAAGAGCTGCCCGAAGCCGTGCAGCAGTCGCTGGCGGCCTCGATCCCGTTCCCCTCGCGCTTGGGCAAGCCTGAAGAGTTCGCCGCAATGGCCGCGCATTTCGTGACCAACGGCCACCTCAACGGCGAAGTGATCCGCCTCGACGGCGCGCTGCGCATGGCGCCTCGCTAGGCCCCCGACGAAAAGCCGGCCGACCCGTTTTTACGTTTTCCCACCTGCATGCAACCCAAGGAGACAAGCATGACGTTCCAGAAGACCCTGATCACCGCCGCCGTGGCCCTGATGGCCGCCGGCAGCGCACTGGCCGACATCACCGTCGGCGTGGTGCTGCCCCTGACGGGCCCGGCCTCGGGCCTGGGCATTCCGATGAAGAACCAGATCGAGACCTGGCCCAAGACGCTGGCCGGCGAGCCGCTGAAGGTCATCATCCTGGACGACGCCACCGACCCCACGGCCGGCACGCGCAACGCCCAGCGCCTGGTCACGCAGGACAAGGTGGACGTGATCATCGGCTCGGCCGCCACGCCGGTCGCGATCCCGATGGCCGACGTGGCCGCGGCCGCCGGCACGGTGCAACTGGTGGCATCGCCCGCCGGGCTGCCGCCGGGCAAGGACAAGTGGTCGTTCCGCCTGCCGCAGTCCAACAGCGTCATGGCCTACGCCATGATCAACCACATGAAGAAGCAGAACGTGAAGACGGTCGGCGTCCTGGGCTACACCGATGCCTACGGCGAGCTCTGGCTCAAGGACTTCACGGCCGAGGCCGAGAAGAACGGCATCAAGGTGATCGCCACCGAACGCTTCGCGCGTGCCGACACCAGCGTGACGGCCCAGGCGCTCAAGCTCGTGTCGGCCAACCCCGACGCGATGCTGGTGGTGGCCTCGGGCTCGGGCGCGGCCATGCCGCAGATGGGCATCGTCGATCGCGGCTACAAGGGCAAGATCTACCAGACCCACGCTGCGGCCACGCGCGACCTGATGCGCGTGGGCGGCAAGGCTGTCGAAGGCACCTTCGTCGTCTCGGGCCCCGCCGTGATCGCCGAGCAACTGCCTGACAGCCACCCCTCCAAGAAGGATGCCATCGCCTTCGTGCAGGGCTACGAGAAGGTGTATGGCGCCGGCTCGCGCAACCAGTTCGCCGGCCACGGCTACGACGCGCTCAAGGTGCTCGAGAAGGCCGTGCCCGTGGCGCAGAAGAAGGCCAAGCCCGGCACGCCCGAGTTCCGCGCCGCGCTGCGCGACGCCTTCGAAGGCATGGGCCGCACGGTGCTGGCCCACGGCGTCCTGAACTGGACGGCCGACGACCACTGGGGCTTCACCAACGAAACCGGTGTGATGCTCAAGGTCGTGAACGGCGAGTTCAAGGTCGAGCAGTAAGCCACAGGAGGCGGCACGCCGGCCCGGGCCGGTGTGCCGCCTTCTTCACTTC
>JAGOCV010000358.1 GCA_017998575.1 Burkholderiaceae bacterium | reverse complement strand
CAGCCACACCCACTGCCGGGTGGCGCCGGCGAGCCAGACGAGGGACGCGGCCAGCCCCTCGAAGTGGCCGCCGCGCGTGTTCGCCACCTCTTCGTAGACGGGGATGATCTTCCAGGCATAGAAGATCAGCAGCGTGAAGAGCAGCAGGACCAGCACGCCCGGATACATCACCGCCCCCAGGACGGCGCGACGGATGCGTGTGCTGGCCGTGAGCAGCAATTCCAGCCGGCCGAACGCGGCCAGCATGTCGCCGTGCTGCTCGCCGGCGTGGATCAGCAGCTCTTCGTCGCTCGACACCCAGCCCGAGATGGCCGTGGCCAGCGAGCCGCCGTTGCCCAGGATGCGCGCCCATTCGCCCAGCGCGACGCTCTCGGCGTGGTCGGGACCCGAGCTTTGCACCCGGCGCTGGCGCAGTTCCTGCAGCGCGCGCAGGATGGGCACGCCGTTCTTGAGCAGGCTGGCGAGCTTGCGCCACAGGCGCAGGCGGCCTTGCGTGGCGCCACGGATCGACCAGCGCGCGAGAGCGATCTTCAGCTCCATGCCACGTGCTCCTCGGCATCGAACGGATCGACCAGCCCTTCGGCGATCTTGGCGCGCGCATGCTCGGCCAGCGTCATGCCGCCCTCGGCCTTCCAGAGGGCATGCGCGCCGTCGCGGTCGCCGGCGCGCAGTTTCGCCATGAAGGCCGCAGAGGTCTCGACCACCTCGGCTAGCACGGTGCGCGAGACGTAGCCAGAGCCTTCGCAGGCCACGCAACCCGGTCCGTGCAGGCAGGCGTTGACGATGTCGTCGCCCATGACGCTGGCCATCCGGTCGAGTTCTTCGGCCGGCCAGAGGCCCTCGCGCTGCCGCGCCTGCGCGAACGGCACGCGGCAGGCCGGGCACAGCGTCTTGACGAGCCGCTGTGCCACCAGGCCGGCGACCACGGATTCGTTGAGCAGCCGTTCCTGGGGCACGCCCAGATCGACCAGCCGCTCGATGATGTCCAGCGCGTGGTTGGCGTGCAGCGTGGTCCAGACCTGGTGGCCGGTCATGGCGGCTGCCACGGCCAGGCGCGCGGAGGGGCCGTCGCGCATCTCGCCGATCATGATGATGTCCGGATCCAGCCGCATGGCGGCCCGGATGGCCTGCTGGAACGCGATCGCGCGCCCCTCTTCGGTACCGCCGCTGACCACCGGGGTCTGGACCGCGCCCGGAATGGGGTATTCGGGGGGGTCTTCCACCGTGATGACGTGGCGCTTGCCACCGGTTTGCGCCAGCACCTCGTTGAGCGCGCACTGAAGCGTCGTGCTCTTCCCCGCGCCCGTGGGCCCCGAGTTCACGATGATGCCGGTGGGCCGGCGCCGCAGCCGCGCAAAGCACTCGAGCTGCGCTTGCGAGAAGCCCAGCTTGTGCAGGCTGGTGCCGTGGCGGCTGGACTTGTAGAGCAGGCGCAGCACCATCACGTGGCCGCCCACCTGGGCCGTGGTCGCCACGCGCACGCCCGAAACG
Organism: Burkholderiaceae bacterium; assembly: GCA_017998575.1. The sequence goes on along the minus strand of JAGOCV010000358.1, from coordinate 2,177 downwards.
CTGGGCGGCAGCAGATGGGGATTGGAGACGCGGCCGTCCTGCGGCTGGCTGGGCACGAAGGTGGCGTCCGACTGGTCGGTCATGGCCTGATAGATCGTGGAGCACAGTGCGCTGCCGAACGCGGCCGACTGCTCCTCCACCAGGCGCAGGTCACCCAGAATCCGGAACAGCACCTGCGTGGCCTGGCCGTCGATCACGCGCACGTGGATGTCCGAAGCGCTACGCTGTGCGGCCCGGCGGAACAGCTGCATGGCATGCGCCTGCATGGCGGAGGCGGTGAATACGGGGGTGCCGCCGGCCGAGCGCTCCCGGGCGTCGGCATACGCCGTCTGGATCGCCGCGAGTTCGACGTACAGGGGCAGCACGGTGCGACCCAGCCGCTCCAGCCGGGCGGCATAGGCGGTGATGCGGGGCTCGTTCTGGTGCGAGCGGGAGACCAGCAGGCGCCCGTCCGAGAGATAGCAGGCCAGCGACCGCAGTTCCTGCGGCAGCGCGAACTCGGCGCCCTCGCCCGAGAGGACGTCGACATGAACGCCGATACCGCCATGCCCCATCGGCCGGACCACCGCAGCGCCCGCCGGTACGGCAGGCGACGGGTTCGCGGAAGAGGCGGCCGGCCCTCCCCTGGCCAGCACTGCATCGGCCGGCTCGGGTACCGGAACGGTGCGCGGCATCTGCACCCGTGGCATCTGCACCGGCGGCAGCTTCGCCAGCGGGATGGCTGGTGCGTGTACGTGCGGCGTGGCCCCGTTCATGGCTTGCGTCCCTGCGAGGCCTTGGCCGCTGCGGGGCCCCGGCTCAGGCCGTCCAGCCGCAGCACGGCGGTCAGGCCGCCGCGGCGCACGAGCTGTACGTCGTTCAGGCGCACTTCTCGCACTTCCCAGCCGTCGATCTGCTGTCCGGCACTGAGCTCGCGCACCGTACCGTCGTTTCCTTCGATGAGTGCGATGCGCCGATCGGGTCGCCCGGAGACACCCATCAGCCGCATCGCCGATTCGCTGCGCACGGGTGTGAGGCCAACCGTGAGATTGAGCGGCGGGGCCGGCACCGGCGCCGTGGGCGGCTGGGTGAGTTTGGCCAGGTCCTGCTGCGCCTTGGCCAGGGCGGCCTGCGCTTCGACCACTGCCTGTTGCTGGCGCAGGCGCGAGATGACGGCAGCCGTCTGCCCGAGCTGGTCAGCGTTGGCCCGGCCCAGCATGCCGGCGATGGAGACTTCGGCAGGAGCCACCACCTCGGGTGCCGGCGAGGGCGCCGGCGCGCTGCTGGGCACTGGCACGGCAACCGCCGCGGCGGGCCCGCTGGCACGAGCCACGCCGAACAGCGTCGTGCCGAGCGTGGCCGACACGAGCGCCAGCCGCAGGGCCCTGGTCATGGGGGAACGATCAATCGCGTACATAGTGGGTTGCCTTCACAGTCCAGACGGCCTTGCCGTCGCGTTGGTTGAACTCGATGTGCGTGAGCACGCTGCCCGGCAGGGCCAGCTGGCGCAGGGTTTCCTGGGGCGCGAGGTCGCTGGCGAGCAACCACGGCACGAACGTGCCGCCTTTCTCGGCGGACTGGAACTGCGGCCGCGCTTCACGCCATTGCTCGGCCCAGCGGCTGGACTGGCGCAGCCACGCAGCCCGCGTCGGGACGTCCGCCAGAGCGACGGGCAGCGGCGAGTCGGCCGGTGCCCGCAGGGACACCTGCTCTTGCGCCACGGCCGGCTCCTGTGCACTGGAGCGCAGACGCGCACCGGGGCGCAGCCGTGCCAGATCGTCGAATTGCGCGCCCGGCCCGCGTTCCCACTGCACGTGCAGGGTGCGTGTCTTCGGATCGCACTGGATTTGCGACACATGCCACCCAGCCAGATCCACGGCGTGCTCGGCAATCGCCCGGGCGCACAGCTCGCCCCATACCGCCAGCGCGGGCTTGCCGATCCAGGGGCGGCTGTCCTCGAACGCGCGCTGCAGCGCCATGGCACGGGCCTGCTCCTGCTCCATCTGCTGCTGGATATGCCGCCAGACCGCGTAGCCGCCGCCGACCTCCGCCACCACGGCCAGCGCGCAAACCACGGTGAGCACGCCTGGCCCCGATGCGCTGCCGTCGGCATTGCGCCTGAGCGTCGGGCGCAGGCGGGCGTCGCCCGAGCCCCCCATCCATCGTGGGCGCAGCAGCAGGTCTGCCCTGTCCCGCTC
>JAGOCV010000073.1 GCA_017998575.1 Burkholderiaceae bacterium | reverse complement strand
GCGAGAACTCGAAGGTGCCTGAAGAGTTGCGCACCTTGGGCGCCTGGCCATCGCGCGCGGGCGACGTGACGGTCTGCGTGAAATCCGCCCGGCCGGTCTTGGCGCCGCGCATGAACGATTCGAGGCTCTGCAGGCCGTTGGCGTGGGCCAGCGGCGCGAACAGGCCGGCAGCGCCGAAGAGCAGCGGCACGGCCAGCAGGCTGCGGCGGGTCGAAAAGGCGTGAAACATGGGGCTCATGATCCATTGGAACCCGCGCGGGCTGCGGAGTTCACCGGTTGCAAAGGTTTCAGGACGTGTCTGCTGACTTACTCAGCGCGGGCCGGCACGAGGATCTCGCGTTGACCACTGCCGCTCATGGCGCTGACCAGGCCGGCTTTCTCCATGTCTTCCACCAGGCGTGCGGCACGGTTGTAGCCGATCTTCAGGTGGCGCTGCACCAGCGAGATGCTGGCCTTGCGGTTCTTGAGCACGACCTCGACCGCCTGGTCGTACATCGGATCCTTTTCGCCGCCGTCGCCCCCGCCCTCGCCCAACAGGCCGCCGTCTTCATCGGCGATCCCGCCCTCGAGCACGCCCTCGATGTAGTTGGGCTCACCGCCCTGCTCCTTGAGGTAGGCCACCACGCGGTGCACTTCCTCGTCGGACACGAAGGCGCCATGCACTCGCACCGGGAAGCCCGTGCCGCTGGCCATGTAGAGCATGTCCCCCATGCCCAGCAGCGCCTCGGCACCCATCTGGTCGAGGATGGTGCGGCTGTCGATCTTGGAGCCCACCGAGAACGCGATGCGCGTGGGTATGTTGGCCTTGATCAGGCCGGTGATCACGTCCACGCTGGGCCGCTGCGTGGCCAGGATCAGGTGGATGCCGGCTGCGCGTGCCTTCTGTGCCAGGCGGGCGATGAGCTCTTCGATCTTCTTGCCGACCACCATCATCAGGTCGGCCAGTTCGTCGATGACGACGACGATGTGCGGCAGCCGCTCCAGTGGCTCGGGGCTGTCGGGCGTGAGGCTGAAGGGGTTGTAGATGAATTGTTCTTTCGCCTTCGCGTCGTCGATCTTGACGTTGTAGCCCGAGAGGTTGCGCACGCCCAGCTTGCTCATGAGCTTGTAGCGCCGCTCCATCTCGCCCACGCACCAGTTGAGGCCGTGCGCGGCCTGCTTCATGTCGGTGACCACGGGAGCCAGCAGGTGCGGGATGCCTTCGTACACCGACATCTCCAGCATCTTGGGATCGATCATCAGCAGGCGCACATCCCGCGCCTCGGCCTTGTAGAGCAGTGACAGGATCATCGCGTTGATGCCGACCGACTTGCCCGAGCCCGTGGTGCCGGCCACCAACACGTGCGGCATCTTGGCAAGGTCGGCCACCACCGGATTGCCGACGATGTCCTTGCCCAGGCCCATCGTCAGCATGGACTTGGCCTCGTTGTAGACCTGCGAGCCCAGGATCTCGCTGAGCTTGATGGTCTGTCGCTTGGCGTTGGGAAGCTCCAGCGCCATGTAGTTCTTGCCCGGGATGGTTTCGATCACGCGGATCGACACCAGCGAGAGCGAGCGCGCCAGGTCCTTGGCCAGGTTGACCACCTGCGAGCCCTTCACGCCGGTGGCGGGCTCGATTTCGTAGCGCGTGATCACCGGGCCGGGCGCGGCTGCCACCACGCGCACTTCGACGCCGAAATCCTTGAGCTTCTTCTCGATCAGGCGGCTGGTCATCTCCAGCGTCTCGGGCGCCACGCTTTCCTGGCGGCCCGGCGCGCTGTCGAGCAGGTCGACCTGCGGCAACTTGCTGTCGGGCAGTTCGGTGAACAGCGGCTTCTGCCGTTCCTTGGCCACGCGCTCGCTGCGCGGCACGTCGACCAGCACGGGCTCGATCAGTACCGGCGTGGGGTGGTGCTCCTCGATCTCCTCGCGCTCGACCTGCACTACCTCCTCGCGCTCGCGCGCGGCGGCGCGTCCGATCTCCATGTCCTCGGCCACCTCGCGCCGGTCGCGGCGCACCTCGACGAACGAGTAGAGCCAGGCGCCCAGCCGCTCTGCCGCATGGCCCCAGGAGAAGCGGAAGACCAGCGCAGATCCAACCACGCCCATGGCAATGGCGACCAGCCCCGCTCCCGTGAAGCCCAGCCAGCGCGTGCTGAGGGGGCCGACCAGATAGCCGAGCACGCCCCCGGCACTGCCGGGCAGGCGGGCCTCGAAGCGGTAAAGACGCGCCCATTCCAGTGCGCAACTGGCCACCAGCAGCACGGCGAGGCCAAGCCAGAACGTCCAGCGCGCCGCCCGCGGCTGCGGGTCGCGCGCAGCCTCGGCATCGCCCGAACGCATCCAGCGCGCCAGCGCCGAAAGCCAGGCGCGCACGGCGGCGAACACACACCACCACACCGAAAGGCCGAACATGTAATAGCCAGCGTCGGCAAGCCGCGCGCCCAGCCCGCCAGCCCAGTTGCGCGTGGCACCCCCCGCACCCGACGTTGACCAGGCCGCGTCCTGGAGCGAGTGGCTGGCCATCGCGATGAGCCAGAAGGCCAGCGCGGCGAAGCCGATGATGAGGGAGATTTCCTGCCCAAAGCGGCCGGCCATGCCGCGCGCGGGCTGGGACTCGGGGGAACGCGTACCGTTGAGCGTGTTGAGGGTGTATGTCATGTCACGAAAACCACGGCCGCGCCGCCAGACCAGGCATCAGCCCAGCGTGGTGAGGCGGTCCTTGACGACCATCGAGCCGTCGTCCTGCGTCTCGATGAAGCCGCGCTCCTCGAGATCCTTCATCACCCGGCTGACCATCTCGCGCGAGGCGCCGACCATCTTGGCGATGTCCTGCCGCGAGATCTTGTCGCGGATCACGAGCTCGCCAGCAGCGTCGGGACGCGCGAATTCGAGCAGCGAGCGCGCCACCCGCCCGTACACATCCATCAGCGCCAGCGATTCGATCTTGCGGTCGGCCTGGCGCAGACGCTGCACCAGACCGCGCATCACGGCGTACGCCATGGAGGTGTTCTCGGGCAGGCAGCGCGCGAACTCGGCGCGACCGAGCATGAGGACGTCGGTCTGCACTTCGGCACGCACGGTGGCCGAATGCGGTTCGTTGTCGATCAGGCTCATCTCGCCGACATGGTCGCCCGGCTGAAGCGTCGCCAGGATCACCTCGCGCCCGCGGGCATCGGACGCCATCACACGTGCGCGGCCCGTGAGGATGATGAACAGGGCGTTGGACTTCTTGCCCTGCTCGACGATGAGTTCGCCACGCTTGAAGCGCCGCTTGACGATGGCGCCGGCGACCGACTCCGCCTGCACCGACGTGAGCATCGAGAACAAGGGGACACGGCGGATCAATTCCAGGTTCGACAACATCGACATTCTTGTTTCCCCAGCAGGCTCACTCGATGGATTCTTACAATTGCGCTGATTGAAGTCACGGCAGCCCGATGAGCGGCCGGAGATTGATACTCAGCTTCTGAACCCCAGATGTAACCGACCATCGGGGCAACTTGTTCTCCTTTTCATTTTTACCATGCCTGACACGAAACACGCCAAAGTCCTGATCCTCGGCTCCGGCCCGGCCGGCTACACGGCGGCGGTGTACGCGGCCCGCGCCAACCTGGAGCCGATGCTGATCACCGGCATCGCCCAGGGCGGCCAGCTCATGACCACCACCGAAGTCGACAACTGGCCCGCCGACGTGCACGGCGTGCAGGGGCCCGAGCTGATGCAGCGCTTCCTCGAACACGCCGAGCGCTTCAAGACCCAGATCGTGTTCGACCACATCAACGCCGTCGACTTCAGCCGACGCCCCTTCACCCTCACCGGCGACAGCGGCACCTACACCTGCGACACGCTGATCATCGCCACCGGCGCCTCGGCCCAGTACCTGGGCCTGCCGTCCGAGGAATCGTTCATGGGCAAGGGCGTCTCCGCCTGCGCCACCTGCGACGGCTTCTTCTACCGCGGCCAGGAAGTATGCGTGGTGGGCGGCGGCAACACGGCCGTGGAAGAGGCGCTGTACCTCTCCAACATCGCCAGCAAGGTCACCCTCATCCACCGCCGCGACAAGTTCCGCGCCGAGGCCATCCTCGTGGACAAGGTGATGGAGCGCGTGCGCGAAGGCCGGATGGAGCTCAAGCTGCACCACACGCTCGACGAGGTGCTGGGCGACGGCACCGGCGTGACAGGCGTGCGCATCAAGAGCACGCAGACCGACGCCACGCAGGATCTCCCCGTCAAGGGGGCCTTCATCGCCATCGGCCACAAGCCCAACACCGACATCTTCGCCGGTCAGATCGACATGAAGGACGGCTACATCGTCACCCGCTCCGGTCTCAACGGCTTCGCGACCATGACCAGCGTGCCGGGCGTGTTCGCCGCCGGCGACGTGCAGGACCACATCTACCGCCAGGCCATCACCAGCGCGGGCACCGGCTGCATGGCCGCGCTGGACGCCCAGCGCTTCCTGGAGCAGGGCGGCGCCCACTGAGAGCGGCTTGGCCCGCTGAGCGGCCCCAAGGCCGGATTTGGCGCCCGGCTGAAATGGGCTATAATCGCGGGCTTTGCTGGCACTGCGCCGGCCGGTTACCGCCCCCGAAGTGGCGAGGTGAGGCCAGTCACCGGAGCGACCCGCGGTCGCGGCGAATGACGGCCGGTTAGAAGGAGTGCTGCAATGGCACGCGTCTGCGAAGTCACGGGCAAAGGCCCGATGGTGGGCAACAACGTTTCCCACGCCAACAACAAAACCAAGCGCCGGTTCGAAGTGAACCTGCAATACCGTCGTTTCTGGGTCGAGAGCGAGAACCGCTGGGTGCGCCTGCGCATTTCCAACGCGGGCCTGCGTCTGATCGACAAGAACGGCATCGAATCCGTGCTCGCAGACCTGCGCGCACGCGGCCAGGCTTAAGGAGAGCGACCATGGCAAGCAAAGGCGGACGCGAAAAGATCAAGCTGGAATCCACTGCCGGCACCGGTCACTTCTACACGACCAGCAAGAACAAGAAGACGATGCCTGAAAAGATGTCGATCATGAAGTTCGACCCCAAGGCTCGCAAGCACGTCGAGTACAAGGAAATCAAGCTGAAGTAATTCAGCCTGGCCCGTAAAAAAGCCCCGCGATGCGGGGCTTTTTTGTGCCCGTTGCATCCTGATGGACGCAACGGATGGGAGCGGAAAACGCGATCAGGCGTGGGCCGAGCGCAGTTTCATCGAGAAGTCGCGCAACGCGGCAATGCCGCTTTCCTCGGCGCGATGGCACCAGGCCTGCAGGTCGGCGGCCAGCTGCTCGCGCGAGCGCGTGGTGCTCTGCCACATCTGGCGCAGCTCCTCGCGCATGGCGTGCATCTTGTCGAGCACAGGGTGCTCGGCGCGGGCCTGGGCCAGGTGCGGCCGGGCGGCGGCCGGCACCTTGTCTTCGTCGCGGTGCAACCAGCGCTTGGCCGACTTGAGCACCGAAACATCGGCGTTCTTCTGCCTGAGCACCGCGATCTCGGCCTTGCAGGCACGGCGCATCTCGCGCGCATAACCGGCCATCACCTCGTAGCGGTTGGCGATCAGGGCCTCCAGCGTCTTCTCGTCGGCCACGGGGCGCACGGCACCCAGTTGAAGCTTGGGCGCGGTCTTGCGGACCTTGGCCCAGCCCACCTTCTGCATCAGGCTGATATAGAGCCAGCCGATGTCGAACTCGTACGGCTTGACCGAGAACTTGGCCGACGTCGGATAAGTGTGGTGGTTGTTGTGCAGTTCTTCGCCGCCGATGATGAACCCGATGGGCGACAGGTTGGTGCTGGCGTCCACCGCCTCGAAGTTGCGGTAGCCCCAGTAGTGGCCGATGCCGTTGACCACGCCGGCGGCCCAGAACGGGATCCAGGCCATCTGCACCGCCCAGACGGCGGCACCGATCGCGCCGAACAGCGCCAGGTTGAGGATCAGCATCAGGCCCACGCCCTGCCAGCCGTAGCGGCTGTAGAGGTTGTTTTCGAGCCAGTCATTGGGCGTGCCATGACCGAACTTCTGCATCGTCTCCGCATTTTTCGATTCGGCACGATAGAGCTCGGCGCCGCGCCACATCACGGTGTCGATGCCGCGCGTCTGCGGGCTGTGCGGATCCTCTTCCGTCTCGCACTTGGCGTGGTGCTTGCGGTGGATGGCGACCCATTCCTTGGTCACCATGCCGGTGCCGATCCAGAGCCAGAACCGGAAGAAGTGCGACGGGATGGGGCCGAGATCGAGCGAGCGGTGTGCCTGCGCGCGGTGCAGGAAGATCGTGACGGCCGCGATGGTGATGTGTGTGGTCACCAGCGTGTAGAGAACGATTTCCCACCACGACAGGTCCAGCAAGCCATGGGCAAGCCAGTCGATGGCGGCGTCGAGAACAGCCCAGTCGGGAAGCGGCATGTATTCAGAGTCCTGGGAAAGGAGGAAAACCGCAGGTGGGAGCCCGCGGCGGGAATGCAAGCATTTTAAGCGCCCGCAGCCGTAAACCCTTGATTCTTCACATGTAATCGTGGATTACATGGACCGCCAGCCCGCCGCCTCACGACACTTTCAGGCCCGGCGTTGCCAGATCGCTGCGAAAAAGCCGTCCGTCGCGTGGCGATGCGGCCACAGACGCAGGAAATCGCCCTCCTCGCTGCACAGCGCCTGGGCATCTGCCACCTTGAGTCCCTCGAGCAGGTCGCGCGCCGAAAGCGGCTCGAAATCCGGGTGGGCGGCCGAAAAAGCCCGGGCGATGTCCTCGTTTTCCTCACGCAGCAGGCTGCAGGTAGCGTAGACCAGCCGTCCGCCCGGCTTGGGCAGGCGCGCCGCGCTTTCCAGAATCCGACCCTGCAGCGCCGTCAGCTCGCCGATGGTCTGCTGCGTCTGACGCCATTTCAGGTCGGGGTTGCGGCGCAGCGTGCCCAGGCCCGAGCACGGCGCGTCGACCAGCACGCGGTCGATCTTGCCGGCCAGCCGCTTGATGCGGTCGTCGCGCTCGTGCGCGATCGCGGCCGGATGCACGTTCGACAGCCCGCTGCGCGCCAGCCGCGGCTTGAGCGCGTCCAGCCGGTGGGCCGAGGTGTCGAAGGCATACAGGCGGCCGGTGTTGCGCATCGCCGCGCCCAGCGCCAGCGTCTTGCCGCCTGCGCCGGCGCAGAAATCGACCACCATTTCACCGCGGTGCGCGTCGGTGACGAGCGCCAGCAGCTGCGAACCCTCGTCCTGCACCTCGATGGCGCCACGCACGAAGGCATCCAGCTTCGTCAGTGCTGGTTTGCCGTCCACCCGCAGGCCCCACGGCGAATACAGCGTGGGCCGGGCCTGGATGGCGGACTTGGCGAGCTCGTCCTGGACCGCTTCGCGGCGGGCCGACAGTGCGTTCACACGCAGGTCGAGCGGTGCCGGCTCGTTGAGGCTGTTGGCCAGCGCCATGAACTCGGCGCCGAAGTGCCCGCGCAGCGGCGCAGCCAGCCAGTCGGGCAGGTTGTGGCGATGCGGCTCCATCAGCTGGTCGGGCGTGACGGCGTCGCACTGGTCGAGCCAGTTGCGTTCGGCATCGGTGAGTGCGCTCTTGAGGAAATCGCGCGGGCCGTGGAAGCCCAGGATGGCCAGGCGCCGCTCGCGCGGGCCCGCGCCGGAGCGGGCCAGTTGCTCGAACAACAGCTTGCGCCGCAGCACGTTGTAGGTGGTCTCGGCCAGCGTGGCCCGCTCGCGCGGGCCCAGCGAGCGGTGGTCGCGGAAATAGCGCGACACGATGGCGTCGGCCGGGTGATCGAACTTGAGGACGCGGCCGACCAGTTCGGCGCAGGCGTCCAGCAGGGCTTTAGGATGCATGCCCCGATTGTCCCATTGACCACCCTCACGCATGACGACCGACACCGACCTCCCCGCCCTCGTCGAGACCCCGCCGGGCCGCTACCGCCACTACAAGGGCGGCCAGTACGACGTGATCGGAACGGTGCGCCACAGCGAGACCCTGGAGCCGATGACCCTGTACCGCGCGCTCTACGGCGCGCACGGCCTGTGGGTACGCCCCGCGGCGATGTTCCTCGAGACCGTGGTGATCGACGGCGTGGCCCGGCCGCGATTCGAGCGCGTGGCCGACGACACGCCCGCGGTCTGAGCCGGCTTCAGCGCGCCGGCAGCCCGGCCACCAGCCGCGCCACGGCGCGCGGGTAGATGCGGTGCTCCTGCGCCTGCACGCGCGCGGCCAGAAGCTCGGGGGTGTCACCGTCCAGGACGGGCACCGCGGCCTGATCGAGGATGGGGCCGTGGTCCAGTTCGGCTGTCACCTGGTGCACCGTGACGCCCGCCACCTTGCAGCCGGCCTCGATGGCGCGGCGGTGCGTTTCCAGCCCCGGGAATGCCGGCAGCAGCGACGGGTGGATGTTCACCAGCCGGCCGGCGTAGTGGGCCACGAACCCGGGCGTGAGGATGCGCATGAATCCCGCCAGCACCACGAGTGCGGGCGCATGCGCGTCGATGGCCTGCGCGAGTTCGGCATCGAACGATTCACGCGAAGCGTGCGCGCGGTGGTCGACCACGCCGGTCGCCACGCCGGCCGCCTGTGCCGTCGCGAGCCCGGTGGCCTGCGGCCGGTTGCTGATGACGGCCGCGATACGGGCGCCCATCCGCTCGGGCCAGCGCTCGCGTTCTGCGGTCTCCACGATAGCTTTCATGTTCGAGCCCGCGCCCGAGATCAGAATCACGATGTTTTTCATTGAAGCGCGAATTATCCCGCCATGCCCCTACGCCCCCTCTCCCCCGTTGAAGCACGCGTGCTCGGCACGCTGATGGAAAAGGCACGCACCGTGCCCGACAGCTACCCGCTCACGCTCAACTCGCTGATCTCGGGTTGCAACCAGAAAAGCAGCCGCGACCCGCTGATGAATATCACCGACACGCAGGCGCAGGAGGCGCTTGACGACCTGAAAGCGCTGCATCTCGTCTTCGAGACCAGCGGTGGCCGCGTCACGCGTTACGAGCACAACCTGCAACGCGCGCTGGCCGTCCCCGACCAGTCGGCCGCGCTGCTCGGCCTGCTGATGTTGCGCGGCCCGCAGACTGCCGGCGAGTTGCGCATCAACGCCGAGCGTTGGCACCGCTTCGCCGACATCTCTTCGGTGGAGGCCTTTCTCGACGAACTGCACGACCGAGACGAGAGCAAGGGCGGCCCGCTGGTCGCACGGCTGGCCCGTGCGCCCGGCGCGCGCGAGCAGCGCTGGGCGCACCTGCTGTGCGGCCCCCTGGACGAGTCGGCGCTCGCAGCACAGGCGTGCGTCTCGTCCTCCACCGGCGAGGGGGCGGGACCGGACGCATCGCACGACCGCGCTTTGAGCGTGCGCCTCTCGGTGCTCGAGAACGAAGTGGCCGGCCTGCGCGCCACCGTGCAGAAGCTGTGTGCCGAACTGGGCCTGTCGCAGCCAGGACAGGGCGGATAAAAACGCTCGTGCTACAACCCGCCAGGCGCCAACTGGAGACACCATGGACCTGGCATTCACCCCCGAAGAACAGAAGTTCCGGGACGACATCCGCACCTGGGTGCGCGCGAACCTGCCGCAGGACATCGCGCACAAGGTTCACAACGCCTTCCGCCTCTCGCGCGACGACATGCAGCGCTGGGCGAAGATCCTGGGCACGAAAGGCTGGCTCGGCTACGGCTGGCCGAAGGAATTCGGCGGCCCGGGCTGGACGGCCGTGCAGAAGCACCTGTTCGAAGAGGAATGTGCGCTGGCCGGTGCGCCGCGCATCGTGCCCTTCGGGCCGGTGATGGTGGCGCCAGTCATCATGGCCTTCGGCACGCCCGAACAGCACCGTCGCTTCCTGCCCGGCATCGCCAGCGGCGAGGTCTGGTGGAGCCAGGGCTACAGCGAACCGGGCTCGGGCTCCGACCTGGCCTCGCTCAAGACACGCGCCGAAAGGGTCGCGGACAGCCGGGGCGACAGGTACATCGTCAACGGCCAGAAGACCTGGACCACCCTGGGCCAGTACGGCGACTGGATCTTCTGCCTGGTGCGCACCAGTACCGAAGGCAAGCCGCAGACAGGCATCAGCTTCCTGCTGATCGACATGAAGTCGCCCGGCGTCACCGTGCGCCCGATCATCATGCTCGACGGCGAGCACGAGGTGAACGAGGTGTTCTTCGACAACGTCGAGGTGCCGGCCGAGAACCTCATTGGCGAAGAAAACAAGGGCTGGACGTACGCCAAGCACCTGCTGTCGCACGAGCGCACCAACATCGCCGACGTCAACCGCGCCAAGCGCGAACTCGAACGGCTCAAGCGCATCGCCAAGAGCGAAGGCGCCTGGGACGACGTGCGGTTCCGGGACGAGATCGCGAAACTGGAGGTGGACGTCGTCGCACTCGAAATGCTGGTGCTGCGCGTGCTCTCGGCCGAGAAGTCGGGCAAGAACTCGCTGGACATCGCGGGGCTGCTCAAGATCCGCGGCAGCGAGATCCAGCAGCGCTACACCGAGCTGCTGATGCTGGCCGCCGGCCCGTACAGCCTGCCCTTCATCCCCGAGGCAATGGAAGCCGGCTGGCAGGGCGACCAGGTGGGCGCCGCCTATTGCGCGCCGCTGGCTTCCACTTACTTCAATTACCGCAAGACGACGATCTACGGCGGCAGCAACGAGGTCCAGCGCAACATCGTGGCGCAGACCGTTCTGGGTTGAGACGAGAGGATCAGGACATGGACTTCGATTTCTCCGATGACCAGCAGGCCCTGCGCGACGCGGTGCGCCGCTGGGTGGACAAGAGCTATGGCTTCGAGCGCCGCCGCGCCATCGTGCGCGAGGACGGCGGCTTCTCGCGCGATGTTTGGCAAGACCTGGCCGGGCTCGGGCTGACGGCCCTGGTCGTGCCCGAGGAACACGGCGGCCTGGGGCTGGGCCCGGTCGATGCCATCGTTGTCATGGAGGAGCTCGGTCGCGGCATCGTCCTCGAACCGCTGGCCCAGACGCTGGTCGCCTGCACGCTGCTGGCCGAAGCGCCCGCGGCCGAGCGCGAGCTGTGGCTGCCCGGCATCGCCAGCGGCGAGCGTCTCGTGGTGCTGGCCCACCAGGAGCGCCGCGCCCGCTACCGGCTCGATGCCTGCGAGACCACGGCCACGCAGGCCGCTGATGGCCAGTGGCGGTTGAACGGCCTCAAACAGATCGTGCCGGCAGGCGATCGGGCCGACGCCGTCATCGTGCCGGCGCTGGCCAATGGCCGGCTCTCGCTCTTCATCGCGGAGATGGGCGATGGCGTGTCGGCGCGCGGCTACCTCACGCAGGACGGCTCGCGCGCGGCCGACGTGCGGCTCACGGACGCACCCGCGGCGCTGCTGCACGCGGATGGGCTGCCCGCGCTCGAACTCGGCGTGGACACCGGCATCGCTGCGGTGTGCGCCGAAGCCGTGGGCGTGATGGAAGAGACGCTGGCGCTCACCGTGGACTACATGAACACGCGCAAGCAGTTCGGCGTGCCGATCGCGAGCTTCCAGGCCCTGCGCCACCGCGTGGCCGATATGAAGATGCAGCTGGAACTCGCCCGCTCCATGAGCTACTACGCAAGCCTGAAGCTGCAGGCACCGGCCGGGGAGCGCCGTCGCGCGCTCGCTCGCGCCAAATACCAGCTCGGCCAGTCGATGCGCTTCGTGGGTCAGCAGTCTGTGCAGTTGCACGGCGGCATCGGCGTGACCGACGAATATGTCGGGAGTCACTACTTCAAGAAGCTCACGCAACTGGAGATGACCTACGGCGATTCGCTGCACCACCTCGGCGAGGTCGCGGCTCGCATGGAGGAAACCGCCGGCGTGTTCGCCTGAGCGGGAGCGCCGTAAGCGGCGCGCGGCAGATCAGCCGTGCAGCCGCGAGCTGGCCGGCAGGTGCGCCATCAGGAACTCCATCTGGTCCGCCAGGATGCGGCGGTTGCGCAGGATGAAGTCTTCCCACAGGCTGGGCACGTAGGGCGCATAGAGCAGGGGCATGTGGGCCTGCTCGGGCGTGCGGTTGCTTTTGCGGTGATTGCAGGCGCGGCAGGCGGTCACCACGTTCATCCAGTGATCGCGGCCCCGTTGGGCCAGCGGGATGATGTGCTCTCGCGTGAGCTCGGTCTCGTCGGGCTGCTGGCCGCAGTAGGCGCACACGCAGCGGTCGCGCGCGAACAGCTTGGTGTTCGTGAGGCCCGGCTTGAGGTCGAAGGGATTGATGCCCGGCACGCCCTTGGTGCCGATGATGCTGCTGACCGCGATCACCGACTGCTCTCCGGTGATGGCGTTGTGCCCGCCGCGGAACACCGCCACCTCGGCGCCCATTTCCCAGCGCACCTCGTCGGCGGCGTAGTGGATCACCGCCTGTTCCAGCGAAATCCAGGACTGGGGCAGCCCCTGGGCCGACAGCTTCAAGACTTTCAAGAGACGACTCCTGCAGTTGAATGGCGAGCGGGTGGCGTGAACGCGAAGCTCACGCACCGGCCGCAACCCAGCGGCAGGGGCCGGTCTGAAGGACAATATAACCTGATCGCATGACGGATGGCGTCATCACGGCGACCACCTTCCCAGTCCATGAAAATCTTCCGCGGCTTCAGGCACCCCGGCATTTCGCCCGCCTGCGCCCTCACCATCGGCAATTTCGACGGCGTGCACCGGGGCCACCAGGCCATGCTGGCGCTGCTGGGCAGCGAGGCCGCCCACCGCGGCGTGCCCAGTTGCGTGCTGACCTTCGAGCCACACCCGCGCGACCACTTCGCCGCTCGCCACGGCCGGCCCGAACTCGCACCCGCACGCATCGCCACGCTGCGCGACAAGCTCACCGAACTGGCACGCTGCGGCGTGCAGCAGTGCGTGGTGCTGCCGTTCAACGAATCGCTGGCCGCCCTCTCGCCCCAGGCCTTCATCGACGACGTGCTGGTGGGCGGCCTGGGCGCGCGCTATGTGCTGGTGGGGGACGACTTCCGCTTCGGCGCGCACCGCGCTGGCGACTACGCCCTGCTCGACGCGATGGCCGCCGCGCGCGGCTTCGACGTGGCGCGCATGATGAGCTACGAGGTTCATGGCCTGCGCGTGTCCAGTTCCGCCGTGCGCGAGGCGCTCTCCGCCGGACGCATGGACCAGGCCGCCGCGTTGCTGGGCCGGCCTTACAGCATCAGCGGCCACGTGGTGCATGGCCGCAAGCTGGGCCGAGACCTGGGGTTCCGCACGCTGAACCTGCGCTTTTCCCACTGGAAGCCCGCCGCCAGCGGCATCTTCGCGGTGGAAGTCCATGGTCTGGCGCCCGAGCCGCTGCCCGGCGTTGCCAACCTGGGCGTGCGCCCGTCGCTGGACCCCGACGACGTCAACGGTGGGCGCGTGCTGCTCGAGACCTTCTGCCTCGATTGGCCCGCCAACCTGGGGGCCGAGGGGGGCTACGGTAAAATCATCCGCGTGGACCTGCTGCACAAACTGCACGACGAACTGCGCTACGACAGCCTCGATGCCCTCAAGACGGGCATCGCGCGCGACTGCGATGACGCCCGTTCGTTCTTCGCCTCGCGCCACGGCCAGACGCGCCGGCAGACCACCCGCGACCGAATTTAAAGCCCGCGCCACGCATCGGGACGATGCGGCCAGCACGCCCTTCGACAAGCTCGGGGCGAACGGCAACCACCCCGCCACCCGCACCGCGCGCCCTGCGCACCGTCCGGGCTGAGCCTGTCGAAGCTTCCTGCCCCAGATCATGTCCGAAGAAAACGCCAAGACCGACTACCGCGCAACGCTGAACCTGGCCGACACCCCCTTCCCCATGCGCGGCGACCTGCCCAAGCGCGAGCCGGGCTGGGTCGATCAGTGGCACAACGGCGAAGGCCTCTACAAGCGCCTGCGCGACGCCCGCTGCGGCGCGCCCAAGTTCGTGTTGCACGACGGCCCGCCCTATGCCAACGGCCAGATCCACATGGGCCACGCCGTCAACAAGGTGCTCAAGGACATGATCGTCAAGGCGCGCCAGCTGGCCGGCTTCGACGCGCAGTACATCCCGGGCTGGGATTGCCACGGCCTGCCGATCGAGAACGCCATCGAGAAAAAGCACGGCCGCAACCTGCCGCGCGACGAGATGCAGGCCAAGAGCCGCGCCTTCGCCACCGAGCAGATCGCGCTGCAGATGGCCGACTTCAAGCGCCTGGGCGTGCTGGGCGACTGGGACCATCCGTACAAGACGATGGAGTTCATCACCGAGGCCAACGAGATCCGCGCCTTCAAGCGCGTGATCGAGCGCGGCTTCGTCTAC
>JAGOCV010000357.1 GCA_017998575.1 Burkholderiaceae bacterium | reverse complement strand
TGAGCCTGATCACCGATCCTGATGTCATCAGGCGGTGTTTTGATCACGAAGCGTGATGTAGACGAATAGGCCCCCCTCGGGATCCTTGAACAAACGGATCCTTTGGGGGAGTCTCTGGTTTACCAAGACTAGAGACGATCCCAGTGTGCCACGCGCTCGAGCAAGACCCCCGTTTCTTCACCCTGCTGTTGCAGATCGATCGTGAACTGGCAGCCCTGACCCAGGCCGGCGGCTGTGCCTGTTCCGGCCGTCTTCACTGCGCCGACTACCCGCGCAAGCCACGCGGTGTTGCGACCGAGTGGCGCGCTGGCTTCGAGCGGCGCTTCAGCTTTTGCTGCAGCGTGTGCCGCAAGCGCACGACGGCCGAGTCGGTGCGGTTCCTTGGCCGGCGCGTGTATCTGGCGCTGGTGGTGGTGCTGAGTTCGAGCCGGCATGCCGGCTCGAACTCAGGCACCGCCGCGGTGCGCTGCGCCGTGGCCGTTCCGCTGCGCACCCTGGAGCGCTGGCGCTCGTGGTGGCAGGAGGCGTTCATTGCCACGCCGCTGTGGCGCGGCGCCGGCGGCAGCTTCATGCCGCCGCTGGATGCCGCGGGGCTGCCGGCGAACCTGCTCGAGCGCTTCGTCGGCGACGCCGTCGCCCGGCTCAGCGGCCTGCTGCGCTGGCTCGGTCCGCTGACGGTGCGCGCCGCAGACCCGGCCGCCGAGATCACCGCTGAGCACGCAGCGTGAGGGCCCTCCGTCACCCGCAGAGGATGGTGCTGGTCACCCACGCCGAGGCTGCATAGCCTGCATCCCCAGAGCTGCCGCACCGTGCGGCGGCGTCGACTTGAGGATGCCCGGCTTGACTTCGAACCACGACCCCGGCCGCCGTGTGGCCCCCGCACGGCTGCGCCGTGACGCCCACGCGCGGCTGCGCTTTTCGATCATCGGCGCGCTGTTCGCCGCCCCGCCGGCCAAGGGCGAGCTGCACGGTGCGTTGCGCGCCCTGGCCGCCAAGCCCTGGCGCGACCCCGCCACCGGCCTGGATGTGCGCTTCGGCGTGTCCACCCTGCAGCGCTGGTACTACGCCGCACGGCGCTCCAGCGACCCCGTGGCCGCGCTCACCGACCGGCTGCGCGCGCACGTCGGATGCTTCCCCAGCCTGTCGGCGCAGGCCCAGGCCACGCTGATCCTGCAATACCGCCAGCACCCGGGCTGGACCATCCAGCTGCACTACGACAACCTGCGTGTGGCGATGGCGCAGTCGGCCAGCCCCGGCAACCCGGGCACGGTGCCGACGCTGCCGTCGTACCCCACCGTGCGCCGCTTCCTGCGCTCGCGCGGCATGGTGCGCCAGCGCGCCCTGCGGCGCGCCACCGACGGCGCCGTGGCCGCGCGCGACCGGCTCGAACAGCTGGAGGTGCGCAGCTTCGAGATGGACCATGTCGGCGCACTCTGGCACCTGGACTTCCACCACGGCTCGCGCAGGGTGCTCACCGTGCGCGGGCAATGGGTCAAGCCGATGTTGATGTGCGTGATGGACGACCGCTCGCGCCTGGTGTGCCACCTGCAGTGGTACCTCGACGAGTCGGCCCACAGCCTGGTGCACGCCCTGAGCCAGGCCTTGATGAAGCGCGGCCTGCCCCGCTCGCTGATGACGGACAACGGCGCGGCGATGCTGGCCGCCGAGACCACCGCGGGCCTGGCCACGCTGGGCATCCTGCACCAGACCACCTTGCCCTATTCGCCGTACCAGAACGCCAAGCAGGAGGCGTTCTGGGCGCGCGTGGAGTCGCGCCTGATGGCCATGCTCGAAGGTGAGGTCCAACTCAGCCTGGAGTTGCTGAACCAGGCCACGCAAGCCTGGGTCGAGCAGGAGTACCACCGCGCGGTGCACTCGGAGTTCGACGCCACGCCGCTGGCGCGCTTCCTGGCCGGGCCCAGCGTGAGCCGGCCTTGCCCGGGCAGCCAGGCGCTGCGCGAGGCGTTCCGGCTGCAGGTGCGCCGGCGGCTGCGGCGCAGCGACGGCACGGTCAGCCTGGAGGGCCGGCGCTACGAGATCCCCGGCCGGTACCGCCAGCTGCAGGACTGCCATCTGCGCTATGCGCGCTGGGACCTCGCGCACGTCGATCTGGTGGACGCGCGCAGCGGCGCGCTGCTGTGCGCGGTGCATCCGCTGGACAAGTCGGCCAATGCCGACGGCCAGCGCCGACGGCTGGATGCCGTGGGGCCCGATCTCTCGCCGATGACACCCACCGCCATGGCACCGCTGATGCGCCGGTTGCTGGCCGAGCACGCCGCCACCGGATTGCCGCCGGCGTACCTGCCCACACCGGGGGCCGACATCTCGTCGCCCACCCCACCGCCCACGCCACCCAAGGACCCCTCATGAACCCCAAGCTGCTGGCCTTGTACGGCCTGAAGTTCAATCCCTTCGCCCCCGAAGTCCCCGTCGAGGCGTTGCACGTGTCGGCCCGGCTGGAGAGCTTTTGCTGGCGCATCGAGCACGCTCAGGTGCGCGAGGGCGGCTTCGCGCTGATCCACGGCGATCCCGGCTCGGGCAAGAGCGTGGCCTTGCGGGTGCTGGCGCAGCGCCTGGCGCGGCTGCCCGACATCCAGCTGGCCACCATCAGCCACCCGCAGAGCAACCTGGCCGACTTCTACCGCGAGCTCGGCGACGTGTTCGCCGTGCCGCTGCGGCCACACAACCGCTGGGGCGGCTTCAAGGCGCTGCGCGAGCGCTGGCTGGCGCACCTGCAGTCGTGCCGGCGCCGGCCCGTGCTGCTCATCGACGAGGCGCAGGAGATGAGCGTGCCGGTGCTCTCGGAGCTGCGCCTGATGGCCAGCGCCGAGTTCGACTCGCAGCCGCTGCTGTGCGTGGTGCTGGCCGGCGACGCGCGGCTGCTCGAGAAGTTCAAGCGCGAGGAGCTGATCCCGCTGGGCAGCCGCATCCGCACCCGGCTGGCCACCGAGGCGGCCACGCCCGAGCAGTTGCTGCAGTGCCTGGACTTCGTGCTCGCGGCCTGCGGCAATGCCAGCCTGATGTCGGCCACGCTCAAGCACACGTTGTGCGACCACGCCGCGGGCAACTACCGGGTCCTGTCCACGCTGGCCGGCGAACTCCTCGGCGCGGCGGCGGAACGTGATCTGCCGCTGCTGGACGAGCAGTTGTACTTCCAGGTCTTCGGCACGCCGCCGGCTGCGCCCAGGCGCGCGGCCGCGCGACGGTGAAGGGGAGCATCGACATGTCCACGCCGTCCGCACCCCAGCCCCTGATGCCCACCGATCTGCCGCCGCTGTCCGATACCTCGGCCGTGCAGATCCTGGACTTCCTGCACGAGTTGATCTTCCGCTTCGAGGCCCACTACGGCGGACAGATCCACCGCTTCTACGAACAGCAGCGCGACATCCGCATCAACCCTCCCGTCGCCCCGCGACCCGACGAGGACGAACCGTTCTGATCACAGGCAATGAGGCACGTCGCTATCGACGACGTCGGCCGAACTCGCCGTCCGACCATCGCCGTACTTGAACATCGGGCTATCGAATTTGCTGACCGCACTCAGTAGATCAGCGTTCGAAGAGAGGCGCCCCAGCGGCATGGGCGGCGGAGGAAAGGATGACCGTCCGACCGCGTTGCTCACGAGGCGCGGCAATTGTTCACATGAAAGTGTCGTGTCACCCCGCAGACAG
>JAGOCV010000356.1 GCA_017998575.1 Burkholderiaceae bacterium | reverse complement strand
GCTCCACCATGGCCGACTGCAACCGCTTCGCGCGCGACCTCGTGGTGCGCTACCAGCCCAGCCAGGTGCTGGTCTATGCGGGCGACAACGATCTGGCTGAAGGCCGCACGCCGGCCCAGGTGCTGGAGAGCTTCCGCGAATTCGTCGCCACTGTGCGCAGCGAGCTGCCGGGCGTGCGCATCGACTACATCTCGATCAAGCCCAGCCCCTCGCGCGCGGGCCTGCTCGAGAAGGCCCGGGAGACCAACGCGCTGATCGGCGCCTACGTGCAGACCCTTCCCAATGCGGGCTACATCGACATCTTCACGCCCATGATGACGGCCGAGGGCACGCCCCGGCCCGAGCTGTTCCTGGGCGACCGGCTGCACCTCAACGAGACCGGCTACCAGCTCTGGCAGTCGATCATCGCCAGTCGCCTCACAGGGGTGCCGGCGGCACCGGCCCCAGCGGCGGCGACGGCTGCGGCAGCGGTGCCGGCCGTACTGACGACGTCGGCGTCGACGCGGCCGCTGTCTGCGACACCTGCACAGGCCCCGGCGGCTGCGGCGACAGCAACGGCCGCGCGCTGAACGGCGCCACCGGCCGGCCGCCCTTGCCGCGCGGCGGCAGGCGATCCAGCGCCACCGAGACACGGGCCACGGCATAGAGGATGCCGAAGCAGCCCGCCACCAGCAGCACGTCGCCCCACACCGGCCGCGCCGTCGGGCTGCCACCCCAGATCGAGAGCACCAACAGCACCACGACCAGGTGAGCGCAGAACACCGGCAGCGACGCCATGCCCAGCGTTTCGAGCCACCGCAGGCGCGGCATGCGCGCGGCCAGCCACGGCCCGAAGCGCAGCACCACCACGATCAGCGCGAACAGATTGAGCACGCGCAGGGGCGCCAGTTGCCACTTGTCGAACACCATGTTGAGCGCGACATTGGCGCCGAACGGCGCCTGCCCCACCAGGTGGCGCCAGGCCAGCCCGACCAGCGCCAGCATCACCGCCAGCGTGACCGCCCACGGCGGAAAGCGCAGGTGCGGCGGCGAATGGGGCTGGCGGCCCGCGCCGAGCCACAGACCCATCACCCACAGGAACTGCCACGCCATCAGTGAAAACGCGCCGGTGTCGCGCCACGGCACAGGAAAGCCGACGTGCTGTTCCAGCAGACCGTGCAGTCGCATCTCGACGCCGAACTGCGCCACCACCCACAGGCCCACGCTCACTGCCATCACCGGGCCCCAGCCGCGCCGCAGGCCCCAGGCCATGACCCAGGGGCTGGCCAGCATGAACAGCACGTACATGGGCAGGATGTCCATCAGCGCCGGCTGGTAGATCAGCAGCGCGGCCGCCGGCAGCGCCAGCACCGGATGCTGGAGGTAGAACGACATCAGGTTGGTCACCGCCGGCTCGCCGCGCGCCAGGCCCAGCATGGCCACCACCGTGAACAGGAACAGCATCAGCGCTAGCTGGCAAAGGTAGACCTTGAGCGCGCGCTTCCAGAAGGCGCGCTCCATGGCCTCGATGCCGTCGCGACGCGCCATGCGGCCGTAGATCATCCCCGCCATCACCGCCGAGAGCAGCACGAAGCCTTCGGCCGCCGAGACGAAGCCGAACGGCTGGCCCAGCGGCGAACTCAGGCGCGAGGGCAGGTGCGTGAAGGTCATCAGCACCAGCATCAGGCCGCGCAGCGCATCAAATTCCCAACGGCGGTTCATGCTGGCGACAGTACGGTGATTCGCGGTGGCGAGAATGTGGGCCGGCCGCCTGATCGTCCCGCTGCGTTTGTCCTACAAATTGTTTCCAACGGGCCTGGCGGCGCGTCATCAACCCCGGCGACGATCAGGGGGCAAGGAGAAGTCATGAAGAACGGAACAAGAAATACAACAACAGGATGGATCGCGCGCGCCATCGTGGGCGCCGCGCTGGCAGCGGGAGGGCCCGCCTGGGCCCTGCAGGTGACGGGGGTCACGCCGCAGGGCGAGGTCGCCCAGGTGCGACAGGTGACGGTGAGGTTCGATTCTGCCGCAGTCGCCTTCGGCGATCCCGCTGCCGCGGCGCCGGCCACGGTGAGTTGCAGCGACGCGCAGGCCGCGCGCGGCAGCGGGCGCTGGCTGGACGACCGGCGCTGGGTCTGGGACTTCACGGCCGATCTGCCGCCCGGCGTGCGCTGCACCGTGGCCACGCGCAGCGGCTTCGCCGCGCCGCAGGGTGGCGCGCTGACCAGTGGCCAGTGGCGCTTCCAGACCGGCGGGCCGGCCGTGCGCCAACTGCGCCCTGGCAGCTGGCAATCGCTGGACGAAGAGCAGTTCTTCGTGATGCAACTCACCGGCCCGGCCACGACGGCCAGCGTGGCCGCCAACGTGTGGTGCGAGATGGAAGGCCTGGGCGAGCGCATTCCCGTGCGCCTGATCGACGGCGCCCCGCGCGCCGACCTGCTCAAGGCGCTCAACCTCGACAAGGCCGCCGCCATCGATCCGCTGCGTATCGCCACCTTCGCCTGCAACCGCCGGCTCACGCCCTCGGCCAAGGTGCAGGTGGTGTACGGGCGCGGCGTGGTCACGCCGTCGGGCGTGGCCAACACGGTGGAAAAGCGCTTCGACTTCACCGTGCGCGAACCCTTCGCGCTCGAATTCAGCTGCGAGCGCGAGAACGCCGAGGCCGCCTGCCTGCCGATCCGGCCGCTGCGCCTGTCGTTCAACGCACCGGTGGAGCGCCGCCTGGCCGCCGCCATCGTGCTCAAGGGTGCGCAGGGCAGCGTGAAGCCGAAGTTCGACAACGAGGGCGAGGACGACGCGCTGGTCAACGGCCTGCGCTTCGAGGCGCCCTTCGCCGAGAGCACGCGCTACACGGTCGAGCTGCCCTCGGGCTTCAAGGACGCCGCCGGCCGCGCGCCGCGCAATGCCGGCAATTTCCCGCTGCCCGTGGCCACGGGCGTGATGCCGCCGCTGGCCAAGTTCGCCGCCGCGCCGTTCGGCATCGTCGAGCGGCTGGCCGAGCCCGACGGCGCCACCGTGCTGCCCGTCACGCTGCGCAAGGTGGAAGGCACGCCCGCCGATCCCGGCAAGGTCTCGGTGCTGCAACTGAAGGATGACGCCGACATCATCGCGTGGCAGCGCCGCCTGCAGCGCTACGACGACTTCGAGGTCTCGCGCAAGCAGGCCGCGCGCGACGTGCAGGGCCCGCTGCCGGCACCGCTCACGAAGGAGGAGCGCGAGTGGGTGCAGTCGCGCATGCTCTCGCTGCTGGCCGGCAAGAGCGGCGTGCGCACGCTGGAACTGCCGCGCGGCCAGGGCGGCGATCCGCGCCCGTTCGAGGTGGTGGGCATTCCGCTGGCGCCCGGTTTCCACGTGGTCGAGATCGCCTCGCCCCGGCTGGGCGCCGCCCTGCTCGATGCGCAGCACGGCGCGGCGCGCACGATGTACGTGCGCAGCTCGGCCCTGGTCACCAACCTGGGCGTGCACTTCAAGCTGGGCCGCGAGAACGCCATGGCCTGGGTGACCACGCTGGATGCCGGCAAGCCCGTGGCGGGCGCGCAGGTGCGCGTGTCCTCGTGCGACGGGCGCGAGCTGGCGCGCGGCACCACCGATGCGCGCGGCCTGGTGGAACTGGCCGGTCTGTCGTCCCAGCCGCCCAAGTGCGACAGCAGCGACGGCGACTACCGCGACGCCTACTTCGTGAGCGCGCGCGCGCCGGGC
>JAGOCV010000355.1 GCA_017998575.1 Burkholderiaceae bacterium | reverse complement strand
GGCATAGACCTGGTGGCCGGAAAGATCGGCGAAGTCTTCCAGCACGGCGCGGTGCACGAAGCCCGTACGGCCGGTCCAGTTGTCTTCGAGCAGGGCGTTGGAGATCACCGGCACGTAGGTCAGGTTCGGCATTTCGGCCACGCGCTCGCGCACCCAGGCGTCCATGTACAGGTCGCCGGGGCGGCGGCCCCCCCAATACAGCGTGACCGGACGCGTGATGCCCTTGTGCTGCATGTGCTCGATGAGCGCCTTGATGGGTGCGAAGCCGGTGCCCGAGGCCAGCATCACGATGGGCTTGTTGGAGTCCTCGCGCAGGAAGAAGCTGCCATACGGGCCTTCGACGCGCATGATTTCCTTTTCCTTCATGGCGCCGAAGACGTGATCGGTGAACTTGCCACCGGGCATGTGGCGGATGTGCAGCTCGACTGCCGGTCCGGCGTGCGGCGCGTTGGCCATGCTGTAGCTGCGGCGCGTGCCGTCGCGCAGGATGAACTCGATGTACTGGCCCGCGTGGAACTGCAGCGTGTCGTTGGCGGGCAACTGCAGCTTGATGACCATGACGTCGTGCGACACCTTCGCCAGCGAGAGCACGCGCGAAGGCATCTTCTTGATCGGGAAGGCACCGGCCTCGGTCACCTGGCGCGATTCGAGCACCACGTCGGTCTGGGGCGTGGCGCAACATGTCAGCACGAAGCCTTCGGCCTCTTCCTCGGGCGTGAGCGCCTTGGCCTGGTGCGGGCCGTGCACGACGATGCCTTCGAGCTTCTTGCACTTGCACGAGCCACAGGCGCCGTCCTTGCAGCCGTAGGGCATGCCGATGCCCTGGCGGATGCCGGCCGCCAGAATGGTTTCGCCGGCTTCACTGGTGAAACCACGTCCGCTGGGCAGTACGGTGATCTGGAAAGGGGCGGTCGTGGTCGCGGGAGCGTTCATCGTCTTGGGTATCCTGTCGCGCACAAGTCTTTCGCGAAAGCCGATATTTTGCCTTCAATCGCAAGCCCCCTCGGCGCCCTGCCGGCCCGCTTCCGCCGCCCGCGCCTGCTCGTCATCGGCTGCGGCGACGTGGGCTCGCGTGTGCTGCGGCAGATGGCTCGGGGGCGTCAAGGCCCGCGGCCGGTCGCCCTGACCTCGTCATCCGCGCGCGTGCCGGCCCTGCGGGGCCTCGGTGCGCTGCCGCTGCTGGGCGACCTGGACCGGCCGGACACGCTGCGCAGGCTCGCGGGCCTGGCGACCCACGTGCTGCATCTGGCGCCACCGCCAGGCGAGGGCACGCGCGATCCGCGCACCCGGGCCGTGATCGCTGCCTTGCGCCTGCGCTCGGCCCCGTCCGTGCTGGTGTATGGCTCCACCTCGGGCGTCTACGGTGATTGCGGCGGAGCCCGCGTGCCCGAGACCCGGCCCACCGCGCCCACACAGCCGCGCGCCTGGCGGCGTGCCGATGCCGAGCAGCACGTGCGGCTGGCCGGCCGGGCCGGCGGCATCCGCACGACGGTCCTGCGCATTCCCGGCATTTATGCCGAAGACCGCGAAGGCGGCACGCCGCGCACGAGACTGCTGCGCGGCACGCCCGCCTTGAGCGCGCAAGACGACGTGTTCACCAGCCATATCCACGCCGACGATCTGGCGCGCGCCTGCTTGGCCGCGCTGTGGCGCGGGCGGCCGCAGCGGACCGTCAACGTCTGCGACGACACCGAGATGCGCATGGGCGATTACTTCGACCTGGCCGCCGATCGCTACGGCTTGCCGCGGCCACCGCGCCTCGGCCGTGCCGAGGCGGCGGCGCAGCTGCCGCCGTCGCTGCTGGGCTTCATGAGCGAGTCGCGCCGGCTCGACAACACGCGACTGAAGCGCGAACTGCGCCTGCGCCTGCGCTACCCGACCGTGGCCGACGGGCTGGCGCACACGGGCTGAAGGCCGTCAGTCGCTGTCGCGGCAGGAGCGCGGCAGGGCTGCTTCGCTCATCCCCAGGCCGGCTTCGCAAGACCAGCGGATGCCCTGGGCGCCAGTGCCTTCGGCGCGCGGCACCATCAGCAGCGTGCCGCGCGCGGTGTGCGCCATCACGGTCATGGAATCGGTGTCCAGTTCCAGCGGCGTGCCGTCGGGCAATTGCTCCGGCAGCGACGCCGCCGAGAGCGAATCGGGAATCTCTTCGCGGCCCGCGTAGTACGCGGCCAGCCCATCGCGAATGGGTGCGCCCATCAGCCAGGCCTGCGATGCGGCGGCGCGTTTCGTGTAGTCCTGGTAGGCCGGCAGGGCGATGGCGGCCAGCACGCCGATGATCGCCACGGTGATCAGCGCACCTGCGGCGCCGCCACCGGCGCGCCCGCCGTAGGGCACGAAGAACGCCAGCACGTAGGCGAAGGGGTTGCGGCGCGGCGCCTCGAAGCCCGGTGCCCACAGGCGCGCCACGCGTTTGGTGAGCCACGGATAGCCGCCGATCAGTTCGTGGAACGAAGGCCAGAAGCCGCGGTTGTCGTGCGTCTGCGCGGCGTAGCTCGCCAGGTCGGCGCCGGCCCAGCGGCGCGGACCGGCGGCCAGCGCCACCAGGGCGCGCGCCGCCGTCTCGGGGTCGGGGCAGCAGGCGCGGCCGTGCAGGTCGCAGGTGGACTCCTGCGCGCGTGCATAGGCCGCGCCCAGCAGCGGCAGCCACAGCACCGGCAGGCGCCAGAGGCGGCCGGTCAGGTGCTTCATGCGGATGTGGCCCAGCTCATGGCCGATGTAGAAATTCACGCCGTCGGGGCGGTCCTCCATGGCGTCGACCACGTCCGAGAGCAGCACCACGAAGTTGCGGCCGAAGAAGCGGGTGGCGAACGCGTTGAGCGCGCCGCTGCCGTTGAGCAGGTAGGCCTCGGGCGGCGTGTCGATGCCCAGCGTACGACAACAGGCTTCGAAGCGCGCGTGCAGATCGGGGAACTGCGTGGGCGACAGCCGCACGGCCGTGCCCTTGATCCATGCGATCGCGGCCGACTGCGCGAACACATAGACGAGGAAGGCCAGCAGCACATAGACCAGCGCGAGTCCGAAGGTGCCGACGATGATGAGCAGCCAGGCCAGCAGGCCCAGCACCAAGGTGATCGTGCCGAGCGTGCGCTCGCGCGGATAGACCCACGGATCCATTGAAAGTCCCTCTCTCGCTGTCTTGCGTGTTTTATGACGGGCGGGATGGTAGCGCGGCCGCCGGTCAGGCCTCGAACCGGTACGACACCAGCGATTCCCCGTCGGTGCTGGCCAGCAGCGTCTTGCCTGCCGGCGGAAAGGCGCGCTGCACGCAGTCCTGCCGCGGGCACACGCGGCAACCCGGGCCGATGGGCACCACGTTGCTCGGCTGGCGCAGGTCGATGTCGTCGGCATAGACCAGTTCGCGCGCGTGCGCCAGTTCGCAGCCCAGGCCGATGGCGAACAGCTTGCGCCGCGAGCGGAAGCCACCGCTGCCCCGGCTGGCCGTGCGCGCGATGCCGAAGAAGCGTGCGCCATCGGGCATCTCCAGCACCTGGGTGAGGATGCGCCCGGGCTGGGCGAACGCATCGTGCACATGCCACAGCGGGCAGGCGCCGCCGTGCCGGGCGAAGTGGAACGAGGTCGCGCTCTGGCGCTTGGAAATATTGCCCGCCTGGTCGAGCCGCACGAAGTAGTACGGCACGCTGCGCGCACCCGGCCGCTGCAGGGTCGACAGCCGATGGCATAC
>JAGOCV010000354.1 GCA_017998575.1 Burkholderiaceae bacterium | reverse complement strand
CCTCGGCTTCGATGGCCTGGTCCAGCGTCATGGCCCATTCCTGGTGCAGCATGGTCTTGGTCATGCCGTGTGCGAAGGTGGGGCCCTGCGCGAGCTGCGCGGCGAGCTTGTGCGCGGCGGGCAGCAGGGCGGCGCTGTCATGCAGCGCGTTGAAGAAGCCCCAGGCATGACCTTCGGTGGCGCTCATGGCGCGGCCGGTGAACAGCAGCTCGCTGGCACGGCCCTGGCCGATCATGCGCGGCAGCAGCGCGCAGGCGCCCATGTCGGCACCCGCGAGGCCGACACGGGTGAACAGGAAGGCGGTGTTCGTCTGCGGTGTGCCCAGGCGCAGGTCGGAGGCCAGGGCCATCATCGCGCCGGCGCCCGCGCACACGCCATCGATGGCGGCCACGATGGGTTGCGGGCAGGCGCGCATGGCGCTCACCAGCGCGCCGGTCATGCGCGTGAAGGCGAGCAGCTCGGGCATGCTCATCTTCGTGAGCGGGCCGATGATCTCGTGCACGTCGCCGCCCGAGCAGAAGTTGTCGCCCGCACCGGTGAGCACCACGGCGCGGACGTCGGTTGCCTTCTGCAGGCCGAGGAACCAGTCGCGCAGTTCGGCGTAGGAGTCGAAGGTCAGCGGGTTCTTGCGCTCGGGGCGGTTGAGCGTGACGGTGGCGACGCCGTCGTCGCCCACGCTGAGCGCGAAGTGCGCCGGTGCCGGCGTGGCTTTGGGACCGTACTGGCCGCGCATCGGGTTGTGGTCGGGGATGGGGTGTTTCATTCTTCGATCCGGTTGATGTCCAGCTGGTGCTGCTTCACTTTGCCGAGCAGCTTGTGCAGGCTGTCGAGCTCGCGCGGGCTCAGGCCCTCGAAGGCTTCGACGATCCAGCTTTCGTGCTGCTGGGCCATCTCGACGAAGCTGGCGCGCCCGTGGGGCGTGAGGCGCACGCGGAAGGCGCGCCGGTCGCCGTCCACGCCCATGCGCTCCACCAGGCCCTCGTTGACGAGCTGGTCGGTGATGCCGGTGACGTTCCCGCCGGTGACCATGAGCCGGTGTGAGAGCTCTTTCATCTTCAGCCCGTCGGGGTGGCGTTCGAGCTGGGCCATGAGGTCGAAGCGCGGCAGCGTGGTGTCGAACTGCTCGCGCAGGCCGGCGCGCACGCGCTTCTCGATCAGTTGCGAGCAGGTCAGCAGCCGCAGCCACAGGCGCAGCTCGTGCGCATGTTCGCTGTGGGCGCGGGCTTCGAGGTCGAGCGTCAGGGGCGGGGTCATGGTGTCGCGGCGTTGAGGGCTTGCTGGCGGGCGATCTCGCGGTAGAGCTGGTCGCGCCCGCTCTCGTAGGGGCGCGGCCATTCGATGGCGCGGGTCTGCAGTTTGGCGGCCTCGTGCAGCGTCCAGGCCGGGTCGGCCAGGTGGGGGCGCGCCACCGCGCAGAGGTCGGCGCGGCCGGCCGCGATGATGCTGTTGGCGTGGTCGGCTTCGGTGATCGCGCCCACCGCCATGGTGAGGATGCCGGCCTCGTTGCGCACACGGTCGGCGAACGGGGTCTGGTACATGCGGCCGTAGACCGGCTTCGCGGCGCGTGTGGTCTGGCCCGAGGAGACGTCGATCAGGTCGCAGCCGGCGGCCTTGAACAGGCGCGCGATCTCGACCGCGTCGTCGGGCGTGTTGCCGCCCGGCGCCCAGTCGTGCGCGGAGATGCGCACACTGAAGGGCTTGTCGGCCGGCCACACCGCACGCATGGCGGTGAACACCTCCAGCGGGTAGCGACAGCGGTTGGCCAGCGAGCCGCCGTATTCGTCGGTGCGCTGGTTGGTGAGCGGGGTGATGAAGCTGGACAGCAGGTAGCCGTGGGCGGCGTGCAGCTCGAGCCAGTCGAAGCCGGCCTCGGCCGCGCGCTTCGTCGATGCGACGAAGGCCGCCGTCAGCGCGTCCATGTCGGCGCGGTCCATGGCGCGCGGTACCTGGTTCTGTTCACCATAGGGCACGGCGCTGGCCGAGAGCAAGGGCCAGTTGCCGCTGGGCAGGGGTTCGTCGATCTGCTCCCAGCCGAGCTGGGTGGAGCCCTTGGCGCCGCTGTGGCCGAGCTGCAGGCCGATCCTGGCGGTGCTGTTGCCGTGCACGAAATCGACGATGCGTTTCAGTCCGGCCTGTTGTTCGTCGTTCCACAAACCAGGACAACCGGGGGTGATGCGGCCTTCGGGCGTGGGGCTGGTCATCTCCACCATCACCAGCGCGGCACCGCCCATGGCGCGCGCGCCCAGGTGGACCAGGTGGTAGTCGCCCACGACGCCTTCGACCGCGCTGTACTGCGCCATGGGCGAGACCACGATGCGGTTCTTCAGCGTGAGGCCGCGCACCGTGAGCGGCAGCAGCATGGGGGGCGTGGGGTGTTTCTTCACCGGCACGCCAGGCTGCGCGCGCGACTGCAGCCAGGCTTCATAGCCCTCGAGCCACCTGGCGTCGCGCAGGCGGAGGTTCTCGTGGCTGATGCGCTGGCTGCGCGTGAGCAGCGAATAGGCGAACTGCTCAACCTCCATGCCGGTGTAGCGGTCCACGTTCTCGAACCACTCGGTGGAGTTGCGCGCGGCGTTCTGGATCTTGAGCACCTCGACGCTGCGGCGCGCTTCGTAGCCCTGCAGCACCTCGGCCACGTCGGCGTTCGCGTGGCGCGAGAACTCGTCGGCCAGGTCGATCGCATCTTCCAGCGCGAGCTTGGTGCCGCTGCCGATGGAGAAGTGCGCGGTGTGCGCCGCGTCGCCCATCAGCACGACGGGCGTGCGGCGGCCGTGATCCGGCGCCAGGCCGCCCCAAGCCGGATCAGCCCCCTCGGGGGGCAGCGACCCGCGCAGCGGCGGAGCGTGGGGGCGAGCAATCTCATTCCAGTGGACCCAGGTGTTGCAGATCACGCGCGGGAAACGGATCCAGATCGCCGAGCCGCGCAGGTGGGCGGCGTTGCTGATGAGGGCGTGGCCGTCCAGGTAGGGTGCGAAGAGCTTTTCGCAGAAGGCCACGCCGTCTTCCTGGCTCATCTGGTCGATGCCGTGCGCCTGCCAGACCTCCTCGGGCGTCTCCACGATGAAGGTGGAGGTTTCGCCGTCGAACTTGTACGCGTGCGCCTGGAACCAGCCGTGTTCGGTCTGCACGAAGGCGAAGGTGAAGGCGTCGAAGGTTTTCTTCGTGCCGAGCCAGACGAAGCGGCACTGGCGCGTGTCGATGTCGGGCTGGAAGGTGTCGGCGTAGCGCGTGCGGATGCGGCTGTTGAGCCCGTCGCTGGCGATCACCAGGTCGGCTTCGTATTGCGCCGCGAGCGCCTGGTCGTCGGTGACGTCGGTCTCGAACACCAGGTTCACGCCCAGTGCCAGGCAACGGTCCTGCAGGATGTTCAGCAGCTTCTTGCGGCCGATGCCGCAGAAGCCATGGCCGCCCGAGCGCACCCGACCGCCTTTGAAGAAAACCTCGATGTCGTCCCAGTGGTTGAAGGCCTCACCAATCAGCGCGGCCGACTCCGGGTCGGCCTCGCGCAGGTTGCCCAGCGTCTGGTCCGACAGCACCACGCCCCAGCCGAAGGTGTCGAACGGCCGGTTGCGCTCGACGACCGTGACGGTGAGCGAGGGGTCGCGCCGCTTCATGAGCAGGGCGAAATACAGGCCCGCCGGCCCCCCACCGATGCACAGGATGCGCCGCAGCGCTGGAACGGGTGTTTT